>NZ_SCNC01000019.1:0-95772 GCF_005503635.1 Chryseobacterium sp. 2VB | reverse complement strand
ACCATTCATAGTCTCCATTCAGTACGAATGAAAGTCCTGAAGGCTTTATTTCGTAGGAACACACTGTTCCAACCCGAGGATTCTGATCCCCGGCAATATTCCCTGTCATGGCTTATAGAATTTAAATAGCTTTCAGCTGAAAGCCATAGAGACAGGATTACTTTTCAGATTAAATTGTAGGAGAGGATGAAGGATTATATCCTCATACAGGGTTACATTCTTTTTCATTTTGTTCTTGTGTTTGTTCAAAAACAAAAGTAAAAAAAATCTTCGTATAGTGATATAAAAAAACATCCCGGATTGGCCGGGATGGTGTTAAAAATATAATAAACTGTTATTTTACAATTTCAGCATCAATGACTTGGGTACCGCTATATTTCTGCTGGGCTTCCCACAATAAAAATTTGTCAACCTCTTTGATGAGCTTAGGAATGGTAAGTGACAATACTGCCAGGTCATCCATAACTCCAAGAACTGGTATAACAAATTCAGGAAGGAGGTCAATAGGAGAGAGTACATATAAAATCCCCAGTAAAGGAAGAATAATGTCTATGGATTTCATTGGATAAATACCTTTTCTCCACATTTTAACCATTCTGAAAATATCAGGGATCTTTTTGATAAAGCCCTTATGATTGATGGCTTCTTTTGCAAGATTTAATTTTGAATATTTCATTTTGTGTTTGGATTAATAAATTTTTCAACGCTATAAAATTCGCAAATCCTGTACCAACAAATTATAAAATTTAGTTAAAATATTATTTGATAATATTGTCAATGAACTGATGCACAGTCTCTGTGTTCCAGTCTTTTGTAGCATCCTCTTTAATAAGGATTCTTCCGTGTTTATCCAGTAGGAAAGTGGTAGGAAATACCTTTGGAAGAATTTTCTCAGAAATAGGACTTTGAGCAATATATACCGGAACAGTATAGTTGTTTTCTTTCAAAAACTTCCTTACATCCTCTTCTTTATCATTCATGGCAATTAAAACAAAATCAACATGATCTTTTCTTGTATCATAAAGTTTCTGAATAGAAGGCCATTCTTTTCTGCAAGGTGGGCACCATGTTCCCCAGAAGTTCAGAAAAACCCCTTTATCTTTAAAATTCTTAAGATTGGTGCTTGGCGCATTAATGCCTTTAAGTTCTATATCATAATCCTCTTCACTGATATGAACCGCATTTTCAATAGTGGCTACAGGAAAGAATGCATCTTTCAGAGAGTTTCTTATTCCGGGTACGAAGGCAACCACACCTATGATGGCAATAATTACAAGATAAATGACATTTTTTTTCATATCACTTTTTTATAGCAGGCCTAAAATTTCCTGAACAGCATCTTTACCTCTGTTTTTGGCATAATATATCTGCAGATCATTGTAGAAAGTATCTTTTGGATACGCTTCAGGATCAGCTTTATATTTCATCAGAAGCTCATATCCATATTTGGGACGTGGCCCCCATGAATTTTTTACATTCAGGTCTTTGTCAAGGATAAGGACTTTCGGAATGGATTCCGTACCGTTCGTTAAAAATTGGTTGATTAAGCTTTTATCATTGTCTCTCAGAAAAACTCTTACTTCATTATGTCCTTCAAAAAATCTGAAAAGAGCAGGTACTGTTGCACTTGCGTCTCCACACCATGCTTCGGAAATAATCAGAATTTTTCCGTCAAAGTTTTTGGCAGCAAGTTCTTTCAGCTGATCCTCATCCGGAACGTACTTTTTTACCGTTCGGTCCATTCTCTGAAGACCCAGCTCGTAATATTGTTTATAGTCAGCTTCCTGTTGGTTGGCAGGATTTTCTAATCTTTCTTTTGCAATCTGAAGATATTCTTCAAACGAAATTCCTTTATCCCAGTAATTTTTCATTACCAAAAATATTTATGTTAAAAATTATTGATGTTTCTTGTTTTGTTGATCAAAAACAGATCTGCCAGTACAAACGCAGCCAGACTTTCCACTACAGGAACGGCTCTTGGAACGACACAAGGATCGTGGCGTCCTTTTCCTTCTACAATGACTGGATTTCCGTCTTTATCAATACTGTCCTGAGGTCTCAGAATAGTAGCTACAGGTTTGAAAGCTACGCGGAAATAGATGTCCATTCCATTGGAAATTCCACCCTGAATACCTCCTGAAAGGTTAGATTTTGTTGTAAAATCTGTATTGAAGGCATCATTATGTTCTTTTCCTGTCATTTTAGCACCACAGAAACCACTTCCATATTCAAAGCCTTTGCAGGCATTGATGTTCAGCATTGCTTTTGCCAGTTCAGCCTGAAGCTTAGAAAATATGGGTTCACCGATTCCTACAGGAACATTTTTAATCACACAGGTGATGGTTCCTCCGATTGTGTTTCCTTCTTTTTTGATCTCCTTGATTCTTGCAATCATCTTTTCTGCCGTTTCAGTATCCGGACAACGAACATCATTGCTCTCTGTTTGGGAGAAGTCTAAAGCCTGATAAGGCTTTTCACAGAAAATATCACCTACGGAAGAAACGTAAGCATTGATTTCAATGTTGGGTAAAAGTTGTTTGGCAAGGGCTCCTGCCACTACCCAGTTCATTGTTTCTCTTGCAGAAGATTTTCCGCCGCCACGATGATCCCTGAAACCAAATTTCTGGTCATAAGTATAATCAGCATGGCTTGGACGATATGCGCCTGCTATGTGATCATAATCTTTAGATTTCTGATTTTCATTTTCAATGATAAAACCGATGGGCGTACCTGTTGTTTTGCCATCAAAGATTCCGGAAAGAAACTTTACCGTGTCGCTTTCCTTTCTTTGTGTAACGATTGCCGACTGGCCAGGTTTTCTTCGGTTCAGTTCATACTGAACTTTATCGAGATCTACCGTTAAACCTGCCGGAAAATTATTGATGATACCGCCATAAGCCACTCCGTGACTTTCTCCAAATGTTGTAAGACTAAGAAGATTACCTAATGTGTTGAACATGATACAAAATTACCTTTTTTTCTTCAGATAATAAAGTTTCTGGATTTGTTCTATTTATCAGTGTTTTCGATAGTATTGATAACCTTTTGGACTTCCTCTTTTTCTTCTGAGGTCATCTTTTTCCTGATAAATCCTTTTTTGATATCATTTTTATCCGAGAGTTGTGGAAAAATACCGGCCTTTACATTATCGAAAAAATAAGCCGGAGTGATGGCCGGAAGCGGTGTGTCAAAACTATAAGGATAATGGTGAACCATATTAAATTTAAAATTTCCTACCTTAAATGTATGAAACTGCTGATATTCATACGTTGCAGGCTTGTATATCTGTTCTTTTTCAAATCCTTTCATGAAGTTTCCGGATCTGAAACTTGGAAGATATCTCTGGATAAATTCCGGGAAAGATAAAATGGAAATAAAAAATACGCTTAAAATTGAGAAAACAATAACAGCTTTTTTCTGATCAAAATATTCATGGAAAATAACAAAGAATATCACGAAAAAGACATCTGTGAAAAATCTGTATTGGGCTGAAAAAATAAGAACTAATATACTCTTTATCAATAATGAAAGACAGATCAGGGTGGTGAGCTTTTTCTTTTTTACTAAGGTAAAGACAGTGAAAATGACTAAGCTCAAAACAAAAAGAATGTTGATTTTGGATTTGATTCCTTCCAGAGAAAACCAGTTTCTGATATAATCTGCAGTTGAAAATTTCTGGATTTCTTCATACGTGTACTGCATATCATACGTTTTCATAATGGCAAATTGTGAGGAGATTTTTAAAACCTCCGGATCAGGCTTCCAGGCTACTCCTATATCGCCTATTGCTATCGGAAAAACCGGGTATCCAAATGTCCAGATATTTTTAATGAAGAAAAGCAGTAAAATGATTATTCCTGAAAAGAAGGATCTGAAATGGGTTTTAAAAATAAAAACTGAACTTAGGAATGTCAATACAGGCAGCCATATCATGGTTGGTTTTATGGCAAAAACAAATACTGAAAATGTAAAAAGGAAAGTGGAATTTCTGTTTCCTGTCATGATCTCATTTAAAATAATCAATGAAAAAATAATGACAGGAAGATCAGGGCTTGGAGACTGTGAAAACAGCAGCAATACCGGTAGGAAACATAGATGTATCCAGTTTTTCTTTTCAATACTATAAATACTGTAGATGATAAGCAGCACTGTATTGATTCTAAAGAAAGGCTCAGAGAAATTAGAAAACCCAGCCTGAAAGATATGCCAGACAGACATTTGCCCTAAGGTGAGGTCTACATTAGAAATTCCCTTTACCAGACCATATTCTGTGAGCCATTTTAGCGTAGGAATATAATATCCGAAATGATCCAATATATAAGGATAAAAAGAACCTGCGAATATAATAACCAGAGAACTTACACTTAATACTTTAAATTCTTTTTTTGTAAGCTGATAGAAATCCTGATAAAGTTTGTTTTTAAAGAAAAAGAATAACCCTGAGAATATGGAAGGTATTTCGATATTGATATTCAAGGGGGTGAAAAATGAGATAACTGTCCATATCAGACTTAATCCCAGGATTCCGGATAAAATTTTCCCTGAAATTCCCTGAAACAGAACTCCCCATATATTTTCCATGATCTTTCCCCAGCCCATCAGGACAGGAATGATGAAAATGGATGAAAACAGAATCAGTATCATAAAAAAAGATTGCTTAAAAGTAAGCAATCTTTGTATTTTATCATTAAAATATTTATTAACGGGGTTGTACTCGTCCGTCTTTTCTATCCTGTGATCTACCAATAGTATATCCTGTAGCACCTCCTACAACACCACCTATGACAGCACCAAGGCCTCTGTTTTTCTTAGCGACTATGGCTCCGACAGCTGCTCCACCTACGGTACCAATAACAGTTCCTTTGGCAGCCTTACTCCATCCTTTTTTCTGTGTGGTTCCCTGTGAAGTACCACTTCCGTTATCGGCATAGCTTCCGTTGCTGCCTGAACCAGAGTTTGAGCTTCTGTCTCTATATACTGTTCGTGTTTCTCTGATCACCTGTGGTTTTGAATTATTTTCAGCAGCAGCTCTTGATTTTTTACTTTCTGATATACTGTCTGCTTTTTTCTGGGCTTCGTATACCATTTTTTCTTTTTCAATAGCCAGTTTTTGTTTTTCTATTTCAAGTTGTCTGGCCTGAAACTCAAGTTTCTGTGCTTCCAGCGACTTTTCTGCAACACGGTCATCTTTCTTGCAGGCCGTCATTAAAAAGACGGATAAAAAACCTGCCAATACTATCTTTCTCATAATTCAAATTTTAATACAATAAAGCCAAATGACTTAATTTTAGTTTTATTTTCAATTATAGAGCCAAATTTTAGTTAACGAGTGTTAAAATTAATAGTTAAAAGGAAAATAATTTTGAATAATGATGAGTATTATATTGTTAATGCAGGGTTTTCAGGAGTATTTGTAAATTTTATTTCATTAATAGTTTTTATTGAATTCATATAAGTTGAGTATTTTTGAATACCAAATACGTTTAATATGAAAAAATCAATCTTTACAGTATCAGCAGTGATTACATTGCTTACTGTTGCCACATCGTTTTCCTCCAGAGAAATAGCCCAACCCTATAAAGGTAGTTCAGGAATAACCGGTGAAACGCCAAAAACTCAGACCTATAAGATCCGGTACGGTCTTCTCTCAAAAAACGGAACCAAAATTCTTTCTGGAAATTATGATGTAGGAAGTTTTCTTGCTGAGAATATAGCTACAGGAGAAGTGTATGATACCTATTACGGTGGCGGATTTCAATCTGTTCCACAATATTATGATGGCCTTCCTGCAGGAACCTATAATTTTTCTGCTACGCAGGGCCAGGGAGGCTGGGTAGGTTATGGAACTGTCGTTGCAACGGTTTCTGATGCCCATGTAGATGCTGATGGATATGTTACAGTGTATATTCCAATCATTTGGGAGGAATAGTCTTGTGAGCAAATAAATATTTAACTAAATTTACCCGTTCACAGATGAAGATTTTTTGGTTTACTAAATAATTTCACCCTGTTTTGTGGTGTTTAATTGATCTTCAGATGCAGTTTGATTCTTATAGAAAGTATTCATTCTTCTGTTCCGGTATTGTATAATGTTTTCTGCTTGGAAAATGTAACAATATATGGTCGTTTTGAATGATTCCACAATATTCTGTTTGGATTTTTCTAAATAGATTTTTTTCATCATTTGTGTTTTTTAGGCCTCCTTGCGGAGGTCGTTTCTTTTTATGCTTTATATGACTTAGCGAATATGATAATTGTGCAAAACATGATATTTTTATGATGCATTTTCATCTAAAGAAATGCTGTTCTCCCAGTTATAAGAAAACAGAGTATTACAGATTTTAATTATTGTCTCTTTTTGAGAAATATTTGAAAGGCTCGGAAAAATCCCTACTTAAAAGAATTAAAAATTTTATGAGTATAATCATAAAATAAAAAAAAAGAGTGGTATATCTTTGACTAAGAATTAATAGATAAAATAATTTTTATCTCTGATATAAAATTTTTTTTCATCATTTGTGTTTTTTGAGGCCTCCATTTCTGGGGGCTTTTTCTATATGATGAACATTTCTGAATTGCCCTTATACATCAAATAGAATTCTACCGTCGAACGGACTGTCCCAAATGATTGATATTTTGTCATTTGATTTTCGTAACTGAGGCTGAATCATTTCATAGTTTCCATTTTCTGTCATTCTTTCCACGATAAGATCTGCCCCTTCACCTATTTCACTTATTGTATACTCCAACTGATATTCCCCATCTTTGATTTTTGTGAAATCTTCTTTATTAAAATTTTTTTGTGACATGACATTTAAATTTTACTGGGTTGGTTTAAATAAAGAATAAAGTATGCCAATTTGTGACAAAAAATATTTTTATAGCCGGGTAAGTTATTTTAATTTTTTTTTATGTCATGAATGTAAATTTTATTTTATTAAAATGTAAATTACTTTTTTTTTAATACTTTTGCCAGACCGTTATATTTATTTGAAATTATTAGAAGTAATTATGAAGTGATTTTTAAAGTATCAGTAAAATCGGTTTAAAATACTGAATTGATTAAAATGGTGCTGCAGTAAGAAATTAACTTTTTTTCTCAAAATTGTTATTCTTGGCACGATTTTTCAATATAGAAATGTAACTCATGTTTAATTTGAGTTTTCATGGTTATTAGTTTTTATCCTCGGAATTTCCGGGGATTTTTTTTTGATCTGATATGACGCTGCTCATAAACTCAGGTTGATGTATCCCTTTATCTTTGAAAAAGATAATTTTTTATCCATCATTACTTTTTGCATTATTTACCAAGCTCTTCTTTGATCGGGAAGAGCTTGTTTTTTTAACAAAGGAAAGTTACATGATAAACAAAAAACCATAAAGATTGAACAACATGTGGAAGAGTACTGTTAGAATAAAACTGTAGTGAGGAATCTGCTTGTGGTAATAAATATAAAGGTTATTTAAAATAATGCCTCCAAAAAATGTCATCACAATATAGAGCCAGTTATAATAATGCATTGATGCAAAAATAATACTCATAATGATGATGCAAAATGCGTTATTATTGAGCTTTATCCATTTGCTTAAAATCAGGTAAGGGAGATACTGAAATATAAAAGTTTCAATAAAAGGAGCAACGAATAGGGCAATAAAGTTTAATTCATTTTTTGAGATATTTTGAGACTTATTATAATTGACATCAAAATGTAAGTAGGTGTCATTAATATAATTAAAAAAATATCCGTTTAAAACTGCTAAGACAAAAGAAATCAGAAAGAAGGTGATCAACTTTTTCATAATAATATTGTTGAAAAAAATGGAATATTTAAAAATCGTAAAAATATAAAAACAAAAAAACCTCTAAATAACTTAGAGGTTTTTTCTGAGGTACCTAGCGGATTCGAACCGCTGTAGATGGTGTTGCAGACCACTGCCTAGCCGCTCGGCCAAAGTACCATTTTTACCATTTTTGAGGTGTGCAAATATAGTAAAATTTCTTTATGAACAAAAGTTTTTAAGCAATTTCTTTCTTTCCAAGATTCTCAATTTCGCTTTTTGCTTGAATTTCAGCCTGATAATTTTTGATGTTTATTACTCTTGTTTCACTCCATTTATCATGCCAGCCATTTTCACCTAAGAAGGAAAATGTATCAAAAGGAACAATTCTCGAAATATTGCGAACCAAATAATCATTGAAAGTAGGTTCTGTTCCATCAATACAAATGACTTTTGTTCCGGTAATATACTTGCCGATCGATCTTCCTTTGGTAAAATATTCTATCAGAAAAGTGTACATAAAGTAGATAAGAGAGGTTATCAGTATATCAAGAAACCTATTGATTTCTGACATCTTATAAACAATCTTGATCAGAAAGTCAATATTGGCTAGGTTGTACAGTAAAGAAGCAGTAAAGCCCAAAGCAAGAAAAAAAACTGAGATGACAAGTCTGTCAATAAAAAAATTAGCAAATCTGGTCAGCTTTTCAGCTTTGTTTCGATCTACAACTACTAATATTTTCTCATGGTCGGTTATTAGTTTTTGGTTTAGTTTTTGAGTTTAAAATTTTAGAATCCGTTCACAATCAATTTTAACGAAGCATTTGTATCAATAACGGCGGTAATTCCTGTACTGCTAAGTAGAATTTTACTGGGCTTAAGATTGAAAACTCTTCCGTTCATTTTTAATCCTTTATAATACTCTTTATTAAAAGCTTCTTCAATACTTTTCCTTGAAGTTTCTTCCACCTCCTGCGTGGGGATACCATATTCTTCCTCAATCATTTTTACAATTTTTCCCTGAAACAGAAGGGAAACCGTTTTCTGCAGAATATTGGTTGTTTTCAGCTTGAATTTTGTTTGTGACAAAACAATTTTCCTTTTCGTTTCGTCATATACCGGGATTCCTGAAATAATGGAAGTCCCTTTTATATAGCCATCAGTCTGCGCTTCAATAACTACTCTGTCATCAACACCGTATACCCTGATGTCGGTTACTTTTACTTTAGAATCACGCACATCAAACTCCTTATTCAGGAAAGTTTTTCTTGCCATACTACTTGCCTCAGTAAAAGGAATATTAGCAGTGGTCTGCAAAATAAATCGATCTGCAACTGACGGCGTTGTATTAAAATTGGCAACGCTGGTCACCGGTGAAGAAGCTGCAGGTTTATTTCCTGTGAAAGTTTCCGAAAAGATATCAACACCAAGAGTAGCGTTGATCTGATTTCCATAGAACTTCAAAGGAGTGATATTAACTCCCACCGGACTTACTTTCAGCCAGGTATTATATTCCTCAGAAATATTGAAGGGCTGCAGAAAAGTATTCCAGGCCATTAAGGCATATTGTTGGAAATTCAACTGTGCAGCCATTTGCTGATCAATTGTCTTACAGAATTTTTCCTGTTGTTCTTTTAGGCTTTTTTCAACAATGGAAGTAATAGGAATCTGGATTCTTCCGTAGTCCAGAACGGGTTTTGTAACCCATCTGAAACCGTTCGGACGGGTATTCGTCGTAATGGTCCAGTTATTTTTAAAAGTAACGGTGGTATTGAAAGACATTACCGTTTCGAAGGTTGTATTCTGATAGGTATAAACTCCCAATGTACCAATTCCTTTTTCTGCCCATATTTTTAAAGGAACTTCAATCAGCAGGTTCTGACTGGTTCCACCTACAAGGCGGATAGGTCTTGTTTTCCAAACTTTTACCTTGAACTGGTCATTGTTATTGTCTGTATAAGAATCATCCTGATAAACGAGATCTTTCACAGAAGCATTGATCATATTGCTAAGTTCCGAAAGAGGAATGGTCACAGGCATTGTAATACTGGATTTTATCTTCGGAAAGTTATAGGCTGCCAGCTGATTATCAACGGTGGTCTGGCTAAAAACGCTGATTCCTGCTGCTAAAAATAATATTGTAACGAATTTCAATTTGAATGTTTTTTTATCAACGAAAATATGAATTTTAATTTTCCGGCTTAAAGCTTTTTTCAAGCTCAATGCTGGCGCCTTTCATTTCTCCCTGCATTGGAGGAGCTGTTTTGGTGATTTTTAATTTAATATAATCAATCTGTGGAAAGCTGTTGTGAATTTTTGTAATCATTCTCCCGGCAACATGTTCCA
Organism: Chryseobacterium sp. 2VB; assembly: GCF_005503635.1. Taxonomy (NCBI): domain Bacteria; kingdom Pseudomonadati; phylum Bacteroidota; class Flavobacteriia; order Flavobacteriales; family Weeksellaceae; genus Chryseobacterium; species Chryseobacterium sp. 2VB. The sequence continues at coordinate 85,647 of NZ_SCNC01000019.1, read as the reverse complement.
GTAATCTGGATTTTATTTTCATCTCGCCATGAAGAATATCATTGATGTCTGCATAGCTTATTGTGTCATGCAAATCATCAGATTCTGCGGCTTTCCACAGATCGGTATGAAGTTCTACGTTCAGAATATAATAGGTACCGATGATATTTTCTTCGGGAAGTACACCATGGTAGGCATATATTCTAACGTCTTCAAGATATATTTTGCTCATTGCTTCAGATTTTATGAAGCAAAAATCGTCTTAATTCTTCAAAATCTGAATTTATTTCTACAGTTTTTTTATCCTTTTCCATAAGTTCTTTCAAAGGTTCAGGAATTTCAATCTGCGTATGAATGGCTTTTTCCACTGCATCAGGGAATTTTACAGGATGTGCAGTCCCCAGAATAAATCCTTTCTGTTCAGGGTTTTCATGCAGATATTGTTCCATTGCGGCCAATGCAACAGCGCTGTGAGGCTCCAGAACATATCCGTATTTCTCATAAATCTGAGAGATAGTATTCATAGTCTGCTCATCATCAATGGAATAAGCTGAAATTTTATTTTTTACCAATTCAAACTGATTCCCAAAAAGCTCCAGAATTCGTACAAAATTACTTGGATTTCCCACATCCATAGCATTGGATAGAGTGGTAATGGCTTTTTGTGGCTGGTAATTCTGAGTTTTAAAATAATCAGGAACTACCTGGTTGGCATTACAGGCGGCAATAAAATGGCTGACAGGCAAACCTCTGACATGAGCCAGAAGCCCGGCACAGATATTTCCGAAATTTCCGCTGGGTACACAGATTACAGGTTGTTCCTTATGCTCCTGTATCCATTGTTTTAAAGCTATTAAATAATAAATCTGCTGAGGAAGCCATCTTGCAACATTGATAGAATTAGCAGAGGTCAAAAATAACTGACTGTTGATTTCTTCATCTGCAAAAGCCTGTTTGACAAGATTCTGACAGTCATCAAAACTTCCGTTGACTTCCAGCGCTGAAATATTTTCGCCTAATGCTGTCAATTGTTTTTCCTGCACCGGACTGACTCTGTTTTTAGGATACAGAATAACTACATTGATTTGCGGAATTTTATAAAATCCATGGGCAACAGCTCCTCCCGTATCTCCAGAAGTTGCCACCAGAACAGTAACTTTTTTATTCCGGTCTTTCAAAAAATAGGAAAGGCAGCGGCTCATGAATCTGGCTCCGATATCTTTAAAAGCTAGGGTGGGACCATGAAATAATTCCAATATAGAGATTTGTTCATTGATCTTAACCAAAGGGATATCAAAACTGACTGTTTCAGTAACAATTTCCTTTAAGATTTCAGAAGGAATTTCATCACCCATAAAATCTTTCATACACTGGTACGCAATTTCTTCATTGGAATACTGATGAAGATTTTGAATAAATTCCTGATCAAATTGCGGAATGTTTTCCGGAAAAAATAATCCTTTTTCTTTTCCCTGACCTTTTATTGTTGCTTCTCTGAAATCAATTTTTTCAAGATGGTCTTTTAAATTATAATATTTCATTTCTGTTTTTTAAGGTTAATTTTCTTCAACAATCTGAATTCCTGCCGGATTTATTTTTGAAACATAGACAAAACTTTCTATTTCAATTTCATTATACACTGACTCCATCATCTGAGCAATTTTTTCTGCCGTTTCTTTTTGTTCTGACAGCATGAAAATGGAAGGTCCTGATCCGGAAATTCCTCCTCCCAAAGATCCTATCTGTAAGCTTTTTTCTTTGATTTCGTCAAACTTCGGAATCAGGATACTGCGGACAGGTTCTATGATGACGTCGTTAAGACTTCTTCCAATTAACGGGAAATCATTTTTCTCAATTCCAGCTATCAGCCCTGCAATATTTCCCCATTGCTCCACAGCGCTTTTCAAACTGATATTTTTCTTTAAAATCTGTCTGGCATCCGAAGTTTTAACTTCTACCTGCGGATGTACTGCTGTTACAAACAAATCAGGGCTGTTCAGCGGAATAATATCAATCGGGTTGGTAGATTTTACCAGCGTAATTCCACCATAGATGCATGGCGCGATATTGTCTGCATGGCGTACTCCCGAAGCCAGTTCTTCTCCAAACATGGCAAAATGAACCATTTCTTCCTTTGACAATTTGTTTCCTAATAAGACATTGGCTCCGAAGGCGGCTCCGGCGGCACTTGCCGCACTGGAGCCGAGCCCGCTTCCAGGCTTTATATGTTTATGAATAATGACTTCAAAACCATTTTTCAGATTAAAATGTTCCTGAATTTTCAACAAGACGATGCCTGCAACATTTTTGGACGGTTCTTCAGGCAGCCCGAAAGAGTCTGTATGATGTATAATAATATCAGGAGTTTCCAATAATCTGAATTCCATTTCATCATAAGGATCATGAACTGCCATTCCTAAAATATCAAATCCGCAAACCAGGTTGGCTACAGTGGCGGGTACTTTTAATTTTACTTTTTTCATATTTGTATTTTTAAATAGAACGGATAATATCTGCAAAAACTCCACTTGCTGTTACATCAGCTCCGGCACCGGCTCCTTTTACCACCAAAGGCTGTTCGGAATATCTCAGCGTTTTGAAAATGACAATATTGTCTTTGCCATACAGATGAAACAGATCGCTGTCCGGAGCAATATGCTGTAAACCTACTCTGGCTTTTCCGTCTTCAAATTCTGCTACGTATTTTAATATTTTACCTTCGTTTTTAGCATTGTTTAATAAGTTTTTAAAATGGTCTTCATATACTGTGAGTTTCTCATAAAAGTTTTCAACGCTTCCTTCCATACATTCTTCAGGCAGAAAACCTCTATTTTCAATGTCTTCAAACTGAAGCGGATATCCTGCCTCTCTGGCCAGAATTAAAATTTTTCTTGCTACATCTGTTCCCGAAAGATCAAGCCTTGGATCCGGCTCTGTGTATCCTTCCTTCTGAGCCTGGGCTACCACTTCAGAAAAAGTTCTGTTTCCGTCATACTCATTAAACACAAAATTCAATGTTCCACTCAGTACAGCTTTAATGGATTGAATCTGGTCTCCGCTTTTGATGAGGTCGTTGATAGTTCCTATTACCGGAAGCCCTGCCCCTACATTGGTTTCAAAATAAAAACTGCAGTTGTGGTTTCTGGCGGTATTTTTTAAGGTTTTATACTTTCTAAAATCAGAAGAAGCTGCAATTTTATTACAGGCAACAATATCCACACTTCTTTTTAATAAGCTTTCATATACTTCAGGAACCTCAGGACTTGCAGTTACATCAACGAAAACAGAATTCCTAAGGTTTCTGTAGATAATTTCATCAGCAAATTCCCTGGCAGAGGCTTTTTCACCCTGCTGATTCCAGTTAAGATAATTTTCCTGTGATATTCCCTGATCTGAAAACATCATATGCCGGCTGTTGGAGATTCCTGCAATTCTCAGGTTGATCAGAAAGTTTTCTTTTAGATAATCATTTTGGTCATAAATCTGCTGGATCAGTTTTGAACCTACATTTCCTGTTCCACAGATGTAAAGATGAATTTGTTTTATTTCAGATTCGAAAAAATCTTCGTGAAGTACATTTACCGCTTTTTTACTGTCTTTTTCTGAAATCACAATACTGATATTTCTTTCCGAAGACCCTTGTGCTATGGCTCTAATATTAACTCCGTTATTTCCCAGACATCCGAACATTTTGGCACTTACGCCGCTTCTGCTTTTCATACTTTCTCCGACCAGAGCTACAATAGAAAGTCCGGTCTCAATTTTCACCGCGTACACTCTTTTCAGATTAATATCATCCGCAAAAGAAGAGTTGATTGCATGCTCGGCACGTAAAGCTTCTTTTTCTTCAATTGCAATGGTGATGGAATGCTCTGAAGAACCTTGTGTTATAAGGATTACATTGATCTTTTCATGGCTTAAACACTGAAATAATTTAGCTGAAATTCCGGGTATTCCTACCATTCCGCTGCCTTCCAGTGTAAGCAGGGCAATACTGTTCATATTGGAGATTCCTACTGCAATCTGTTTTTCATCTTCTGAAGATTGTAGTTGATGAGAAATCAGAGTTCCCTCTGCATCGGGATCAAAAGTATTTTTGATATGCAGGTTTATATTTTTTACCATGACAGGCTGAATGGAAGGCGGGTAGAGCACTTTAGCCCCAAAATGTGACAGTTCCATCGCTTCATGATAAGATATTTCTGAAATAGGTTTAGCATTGGAGACCAGACGGGGATCAGCAGTCATCATCCCGCTTACATCGGTCCAGATCTGGAGTTCTTCTGCATCAATAGCCGCTGCAATAATAGATGCGGTGTAATCTGATCCGCCTCTCCCTAATGTGGTGGCGTTATTTTTCTCGTCCTTCGCTATAAAACCTGGTCCTACGATAATGTGGTTCTGATTTTCATTCAGAAAACGGGCAATATTATGATCGGTGGATTTAAAATCTACTTTTGCATGGGTAAAATTACTGTCTGTTCTGATCAGTTCTGCAGAGTTCATCCAGACGCAGTCCAATCCCTCATGTTGTAATCTTGCAGCTATAATTTTTGAGGAAAGGAATTCTCCGTAAGAAGCAATTTTATCTTTAATTCTGTCTGTCAATTCCCCAAGAACAGCAATTCCGTTGCAGAGATCCTCGATATCGTTGAAATGTCTTTTTACAAAACTCAGCCATGAGCTTTGTTCTGCGATTGGGAAAAGTTCTTTCACCAGACTGATATGTTTTTCTTCAAGGTTCTGAATGGCCTGACTGTAATTTTCATCATTTACAGAAGCCTGTTCTGCTGCTTTGATCAGTTGATCTGTAACTCCGTGAAGAGCTGATACAATAACAACAACTTTACTTTTTAAAGATTCTCTTTTTACGATTTTTTCCATCAGTAAGATATTCTGAGAATGGGCGACTGATGTTCCGCCGAATTTTAAAACTTTCATCAATTATTTTTTTGAAGTTGGATAAAAAGAAGTGGTTACTCTTTGAAAAAAAGAGTACGGGTACCGGGAATAATATGTGAAAATCTACCCCGTTATGGGGTAATTGTTGTAGTGCCAAATGTAGAAACAGAAGATACGCCTGAAATAAGTGACTTCAGAGCAGAAATATCAGATATGTTTCTTAAAAAATTCATTGTAACAGAACAAATGTACAAATTATTTTGAAACAGACAAGTTTTTAACATAATAAAATATATTTCCTTTTTATGAGATATATTTTGGTGTAATTGATTAAAAATGTTACATTTATGATATTAACTAATAACGAAATAACTATGAAAAATTTAAAGAAATTAAACCGCCTGAATCTGAAGTCAATCAGTGGAGGAAATGTGAATAACTGTTTTGAGAATTGTCCTGCCGGTCCATACGGACCAGGCGAGCCAAGGTCATGTGCCGATTATCATGCTTTACCGGAATGCTGTAAAGGAAGAGTTCTGGTAAGCTTTGAATGCTTCGGACCTTACTGATTCAAATGATCAATTTATTGTTACAGAATACCAAAATTATTACCATATGAAAACAATTAAAAAATTATCAAGAGAAGACAAGAAGAACATCAAAGGTGGTTTCACTGATATTCAGATTGAAGCCTGTGGAGGCGAGCAGTTTGTTTGTTTCCGCGGAGGCGGGAATTGGGGATGCTGGCTGAAGCCGGGAGGAACCTGCTATGCACCAATGCTGTAGTATTGAATAGACTAAACTCAATTTAAAAATTAAAATACTATGAAAAATTCAAAAAAATTAAACAGAGAAAGCTTAAAATCTATTATCGGAGGTACAGGAGACAGCTGTGCAGTTGACCTCGATTGCGGACCAAAAGGGTGTGCTGTATGTACAGATCTTAAAGGACGTAAAGTTTGTCTTTATCTTTTCCCTTATGATCCATCAGTTCCGGGAAGCTGTCTTATTTCAGAATCTTAAAACGTATTAAAAATTAAAACAACTATGAAAAATTTAAAGAAATTAAACAGAAAAGAACTTGAAAGATTAAATGGGGCAGCTGGTCCGTCCAGATGTGCAGGGTGTCCTCAGAATGCTACGTTCGGAGATGGACCAGAATATCAGTATCCATGTTCTGCTTATCAGGGACTGCCTGATTATTGTAAGATGTGTGTTCTGGTAAGTATGGAATGCGTAGACGGAGGTGTCTCTTAGCACACGACCTGTTTCAGAACAATAAAAAAAGCACTGTTTTTACAGTGCTTTATTTTTTTAACAGTTATCCGGAATATACATTCCTCTGGGTACGCAGATCAATTCTCCATTGCATCCTGCTCCGCAGGTTTCATGTATTTCGCAGTTTAAGTTACATATGTTACTTCCTCCGTTTACATTTTTAAGACTTCTTCTGTCTAATTTTTTTAGATTTTTCATATTTATTATTAGTTTAAGTTTTAAATATAATAAATATTCGTGATAAAAAAATTATTTTATGCTTTTGGAAAGATCAAGCATCGCTTCAATAGGCTTTAATGCTTTTAATCTTAATTCTTCGTCGATAAGAATTTCCGGAAGTTCATATTTCATACATAGATACAATTTTTCCATTGTATTACGCTTCATATAAAAACATTCTGAACAGTTACAGCTTTCGTCGAAAACCAATGCTGGAATCAGTTCTTTGTGAGGTGCACGTTTTTTCATTTCATGAAGAATACCTTCCTCAGTAGCGATGATGAATTTCTGGCAGTCATCTTTTTCTACATAATTCAAAAGCGCAGAAGTAGAGCCGATGAAATGAGCTAATTTCAATACCGCTTCTTCACTTTCAGGGTGTGCAATTAGTTTTGCATCCGGATTGTCAGCCAATTGCTGGGCAATTCTTTCCATTGAAAATGCTTCGTGTACCACACAGCTTCCATCCCAAAGGATCATATCGCGGCCTGTTTTCTTAGAAAGGTATCTTCCCAGGTTTTTATCCGGTGCAAAAATGATCGGTCTGTCTTTCGGAAGTGCTTCAATCACTGTTTCAGCGTTTGAACTTGTAACGATAATATCACTTTCAGCTTTAGTTTCAGCATTACAGTTGATGTAAGTGGCAATTAAAGCATTCGGGTGCTGCTCTCGCATTTTTCTCAATCCTTCCCCTGAACATCCATCTGCCAGAGAGCATCCGGCCATGGTATCAGGAAGAACTACTTTTTTAGTTGGATTAAGAATTTTTGCGGCTTCTGCCATAAAATGTACTCCACAGAATACGATCATGTCAGCATTGGTTTCTTTTGCCTGTCTCGCCAGCTGTAAAGAATCTCCAAGGAAATCAGCAATATCCTGAATTTCTCCCGGTTGGTAATAATGGGCAAGAATAACAGCATTTTTTTCCTCTTTAAGCTTCAGGATGGCTTTTACAAGCTCTTCACCCTGAGGAATAGCAATATCTTTTATATCCAGAAATCCTCTGACAGGAATTGCAGATTTAGCTTTTTCTAATGTTTCGGTACTCATATCCACCTCAATTTTTTATGATCAGAAGCTAGGGGTTAGAAATTAGAAGTTAGATTTTGAGAATATTGAGTTACTCCCATCTTCCTGCTTCTATCTTCCAGCCATTAATTACTGATAAAACTTTTTATTAAACTTTCTATTTCTTTTTTAGCTGCATCAAGATCCTCATTAATCACGATCTTGTCAAACTCGCTGGCATAGGTCATTTCTTCTTCTGCCTTTGCTACACGGGTTTTTATGGTTTCTGCATCATCTGTGTTTCTGGAGATCAATCTTCGTTCCAATTCTTCAATGGAAGGCGGCTCTATAAAAATAGACAATGCTTTTTCACCGAAGTATTTTTTTAATGAAATGCCTCCTTTTACATCTACATCAAAAATAACAACTTTTCCCTGATTCCAGATTTTTTCTACTTCAGATTTTAAAGTACCGTAATATTTGTCAGTATAAACTTCTTCATATTCTACAAAAGCATCTTCGGAAATTTTCTGTCTGAACTCCTCCGGTGTCAGAAAATGATAATCTACTGCATGTACTTCACTTCCTCTTGGCTGTCTTGTAGTACATGAGATTGAAAATTCCAGTTCAGGAAATGTTTCCAGTGAATGCTTTACCAATGTAGTTTTTCCGCTCCCTGATGGTGCTGAAAATATAATTACTTTATCCATTTTTTTTGGTTTCGGGTTACGGGTTTCGAGTTTGGTGATCCATTATTAGAAATAACAGCCACGCATCTCGTACCTCGTATCTATCATTACAATACGTTTAACGTTTGTTCTTTTATTTTTTCAAGGTCGTCTTTCATCATTACCACCAGTTTCTGGATTTCTGCGTGATTGGCTTTAGAACCCAGTGTATTGATTTCTCTTCCGATTTCCTGAGAAATAAATCCCAGTTTTTTTCCGTTGAAAGACTCATTGTCCATTACTTCTTTGTAATATTTCAGGTGCTGGGCAAGTCTTACCTTTTCTTCAGAAATATCAAGTTTTTCAGTGAAATAGGCCATTTCCTGGTAGAAACGAGTTTCATCAACGTTTTCAAATTCTTTCAAAGATTTCTGATAACGTTCTTTCACGCTCACAATTCTTTCTTCTTCAAAAGGAATCACTTCGCTCAGATATTTGTCGATATTCTGAATATTTCTGTTGAGTTCCTCGTGTAAGATACCACCCTCAGTTCTTCTGAATTCTTCGAATCTGTCTACTGCATTATTGACAATTTTAGCCAGAGCTTCCCATTCACCTTCCGTTAATTCGTCAGGTCTTGATGTAATGGCATCAGGAAGTCTTACTGCCATTTTAAGGTATTCGAAATTGGGACCGTCAGAAGCTATGTTTTTAAGTTCGTTAATATAAGAGTCAATTAAGTTTTTATTGATTTTTACATCGTTGGACTCTTCAAGATTCTCGATATTAACGTAGCAGTCTACTTTTCCACGGATAATTCTATCGTTAAGAATTTTTCTGATTTCAAATTCTTTTTCTTTATAACGTAAAGGAATTTTAATATTTAAATCAAAGCTCTTGCTGTTCAGAGATTTAATATCTATAGTAATTTTTTTTCCTTCAAAAACATCTTCGGCTCTACCGAATCCGGTCATTGATAAAATCATAGTTTTTTATTGTTCTACAAAGATAAACAATTAAGTCTATAGTTTAACTAGTGTTAAATGGCTGGAAGATGGAGGCAGGAAGCGGGAAGATTGTTGTGAATACAAATGAGGTGTAATTTTAACTTCCCATTTTCGTAAATTAGCGCTGTGAAAAAGAAAAATTTAATTTCTGTAGTAGGTCCCACCGGCATTGGTAAAACGAAATTGGCGATTGATTTGGCGCAGCATTTCAATACGGAGATTATTTCCTGTGATTCCCGCCAGTTTTTTAAAGAAATGAAAATAGGAACGGCTGCCCCTTCAGAAGAGGAATTGGCGGGTGCAACTCATCATTTTATCGGAAATCTTTCAGTGGAAGACTATTATTCTATCGGGCAGTATGAAGAAGATGCGCTTCAAAAACTTAATGAACTTTTTGCAACTCATGACACGGTAATTCTTGTTGGAGGAAGCATGATGTATGAAAAAGCTGTGATAGAAGGTCTGCATGATCTTCCGGAAGCCAATGCTGAAAACCAGGAAAAGCTTCAAAATATGATGGAGCAGGAGGGAATAGAAAAACTTCAGGAAATTTTACAGGAACTTGATCCCGAGTATTTCAATGTGGTGGATATTCACAATCACCGCAGGCTGTTGAGAGCTATTGATATTATCTGGCAGACGGATAAAAAATATTCTGAACATATTTCAGTGTCTCAAAATGGAAGAGATTTTAATGTAATCAGAATCGGGATAGAAGCTCCAAGGGAAGAATTATATGACAGAATTAACCGCAGAGTGGATATTATGATGGAAAACGGACTGCTGGATGAGGTGAAAAGTCTTGATAAATTCAAAGAGTTGACAGCTTTGAATACTGTAGGTTACGCTGAACTGTTCAAGTATTTTGATGGAGAATGGGATCTTGATTTTGCGGTTTCGGAAATTAAAAAGAACAGTCGCAGGTATGCGAAACGCCAGCTGACGTGGTACAGAAAGGCAGATGATATTCATTATTTGCAATTAGGATATTCTCAGGAAGACTTTGAGGCTCTGTTAAAATGGATTGCTGAGCAATTTCAGGAATAAATTAAGCACTTAGTTTGTCATTCTGACGAAGGAAGAATCTCATCGATTGTTTTTAAAGATTCTTCATTCCACTTTGTTCCATTCAGAATGACAAACCGGACGCTTCATTTATCCATACACTGTGTCATTCCTTAGGAATCCAAGTTTAAATTCATATTGTAAATAAACAGAAACAATACAAAAAATGCGGCTCTGAAAAGAACCGCATCTTAAAACAAATATAATTTAATTTACTACTTCCAACCGCCGCCTAAAGCTCTGTATAAATCTACAATGCTGCTTAATCTCTGTCTTTTTATGGAAGCCAGATTCAACTCTGCCTGTAGGGAATTCCCCTGTGCTGTAATCACTTCCAGGTAATTGGCTGAACCTCCTTTGTAAAGAAGTTGTGCACTTTTAATTCCATCTTTTAATGTAGTTGCCTGTTCTGTCGCTTTTTGTTCCTGAACTTTTAAGTTTTCATTGGAAACCAAAGCATCAGAAATTTCTCCCACAGCATTTAATACCGATTGACGGAATGCAAGAACATTTTTTTCTCTTTGAATTTTGGCTACTTCCAGATCTGTTTTCAATTGTCTTTTCTGAAAAATAGGCTGGGTAATTCCCCCTAAAACCGATCCGAATAACGAAGCCGGAATCTGGAACCAGTTATCAAATTTGAATGAATTTACTCCACCATTCGCAGTAATTTTCAATGCAGGATACATATTTGCCTGAGCAATTCCTACCATCGCATTGGATTCTAATAAAACCAGTTCCTGCTGACGAACGTCTGGTCTTCTGCTTACCATAGCTGCCGGAAGTCCTGCAGTAATGTTTTGAGGCAGTGAAGTATCAGACATTTCAATGGTTCTGTCGACTTTATTGGGAAGTTCTCCAACCAGAATACTCAGTGCATTTTCCTGGATGGCAATATTCTGTTCCAGCTGGGCAATCAGAAGCTCTGTAGCCTGTTTCTGTGCAGCGGCCTGCTGTACTCCCAAAGAAGTATTATCACCACTTTCCCACATTTTCTGGGTCATTAAAAGGGTATTGCTGGTCAGTTCCAGGTTGGATTTTGCGATCGCCAGTTGTCTGTCAAGCATCAACAGGTTATAATACCCTTGTGCAATAGCTGCTACTACCTGAGTCTGAACTGCTTTTGAACCTTCATAGGTCTGAAGGTACTGCATTCTTGAAACTTCCTGCTGGTTTTTGATTTTTCCCCAGATATCTGCTTCCCATGAAAGATTGAAGGCTGCGTTATAATCCTCAACATGGCTCGAGCCTAAAAATAAATTTAAGCTTTGCCCGTTCATGCTGTTTTTGGATGGTCTTGAAATCTGTCCGCTTACTCCGAACCCAACATCCGGATACTGCATATATTTTGCCTGTTTCAGTTTTTCCTGTGAAGCAGCCACCTGCTTTAAGGCAATCTGAAGATCATAATTATTTTTAATTCCTTTTTCAATCAGTCCCTGTAAAATAGGATCACTGAAAAACTGTTTCCACTCCAGATTGGCTATACTGGCTGTGTCTGCAGTGGCGGTGTACTGGAACTTTTCCGGAAGTGGAAGCTCAGGCTCCGTGTATGCCAGTTTAGACACACACGAAACAGAGCCGATGGCCAGCACAAATGTTAGAATAATATTTTTTACTCGTTTCATAGTTTTTAAACTTTTAATTGAAGACAAAACTTAGAGAGGTTTCTGTTGATGCAAAAAATTTCTTTAGTAGGAGAAAATAATTAGTTTTTTAAACCATTAAGAACAGGCAGGTAAATAGGTAAACCTATGATCTTAAAATTTTCTCTAAGTTTTTGTCATTCATTTTTTTATTAGTGACTAGCAGCTAAAAGTTCTTCCTCCATTTGTTTTTTCAGAAGTCTTTTCTTTTTTCTGCTTGGCATTTTTTCATGCAGGTACTGGAACACCACATACATTACCGGAATAATAAAGATCCCGAAGATTACTCCTGTAAGCATTCCTCCTACGGTACTGTAACCGATAGAGTGGTTTCCTTTTGAAGAAGCACCTTGCGTCCATACCAATGGAAGCATTCCCACGATGAAGGCAAAAGAGGTCATTAAGATCGGTCTTAAACGTAATCTTGATGCCTGAAGGGCAGATTCAATCAATGTTTTACCTGCTTTTCTTCTCTGTACGGCAAATTCCACAATCAGGATGGCATTCTTCGCTAATAATCCTACAAGCATGATCAATCCTACCTGAACGTAAATATTGTTATCAATTCCAGCTAGTCCTGTGAAGGCAAATACTCCGAAAATCCCTGTTGGAATGGTAAGAATAATAGCAAACGGAAGGATATAACTTTCATACTGTGCGGCCAGTAAGAAGTAAACGAATAGAATACTTAAGAAGAAAATAAAGGCAGTTTGTCCGCTTGTTTTAATTTCTTCACGGGTAATCCCTGTCCACTCATATCCGTATCCTCTTGGGAGTGACTGCTGGGCAACTTCTTCTACCGCTTTGATGGCATCTCCGGTACTGTAACCGGGTTTCGGAGTTCCGTTAATGGTTACTGCGTTGAAAAGGTTATTTCTTGTTACCGTTTCAGGACCGAAAGATCTTTTTAACGTTACCAGAGTTTTGGCAGGAACCATTTCTCCTGATTTATTTTTAACATAGATTCCTTCCAGTGAATTAACATCCGTACGGTAAGGAATATCGGCCTGAGCCATTACTCTGTAATACTTTCCGAATCTGTTGAAATCCGATACAAAGCTACTTCCGAAATAAATCTGCATGGTCTGCATCAGTTCTGTTACAGAAACGCCCAGCTGGTTAGCTTTATCAGTATCCACATCAATAGTATACTGAGGGTTTCCTGCCGCATATGTTGTAAAGGCGAAAGCAATTTCAGGTCTTTTCATAAGCTCTCCGATAAACTGCTGAGTGGTTGTTCCCAACTGTTCAAAAGAACCATTCGTTTTGTCCTGAAGCATGAATTCAAATCCGGAAACGTTACCGAAACCTTGTACAGTAGGGAAGTTGAAGAAGAATGCGTTGGCATCTTTCACCTGACTTACCTTACCTGTCAACGTTGCTGCAATCTGATCAGGATCTTTCATTTCACCACGCTTGTCATAATCTTTAAGCTTAATGAAACCTGCAGAATAGGGAGACGCGTTGGCATTACTGATGAAGTTCATCCCGTCCGCTACCCAAAGGTGGTTGGTTGCTTTTTCACCATTAATGATTTGATCAATTTGAGCCGTAGCTCTGTGGGTTCTTTCCAGTGAACTTCCCGGAGGAGTATTCACTGCATATAATACGAATCCCTGGTCTTCCGTAGGAATGAATCCTGACGGCGCTTTCTTGATTAAAAATACACTTGCTGCTGTGATGATAACAAGACCTCCTATCGCCACCCATTTGTTTTTAATTAAAAACTTAAGGCTGTAAATATATTTTCTGGTCATGCTATTGAAGCTCGCATTGAAAGCATTGAAGAACCTTGCTCCAAAACCTTTTTTATGACCGTGCTCTCCATGGTCTCCCTGAGGATCATTTAAGAACATCGCACATAATGCAGGGCTCAATGTTAATGCATTAACCGCTGAAATTAAAATCGCAATCGCCAATGTGAAAGCAAACTGTCTGTAGAAAACTCCTGCAGGTCCCTGCATAAATCCAACCGGAATAAACACGGCACACATTACCAGTGTAATGGAAATAATGGCTCCTGAAATTTCACTCATCGAGTGCATCGTAGCATGCTCTACAGGCATTCCCGTCTGTTCCATTTTAGAATGGACGGCTTCCACCACCACAATGGCATCATCCACTACAATACCAATGGCGAGTACCAATGCAAATAAGGTAAGCATATTGATACTGAAACCAAATAACTGCAGGAAGAAGAAGGTTCCTATAATCGCAACGGGTACGGCAATAGCAGGAATTAAGGTAGATCTGAAATCCTGAAGGAAAATAAATACTACAATAAATACCAAGATGAAAGCGATAACAAGTGTTTCCACAACCTGATGAATAGAAGCATCCAGGAAGTCTTTAGAGTTGTACATGATGATTGGCTTCACTCCTTTTGGAAGTGTGGTTTCCATTACTTTCACCTGCTTTTCAATTTCGGTCAGGATTTCGTTGGCATTAGAACCTGCGGTCTGCAGTATCGCAAATCCGGCAACGGGTTTTCCGTCTACTCTGTTGGTCGCAGTATAGGTATAAGAACCGAATTCTACTCTTGCAACATCTTTTAATCTTAAGAAAGATCCATCACTGTTTGCTTTGATGGCGATGTTTTCATAGTCTTCACCCTTATTCAGTTTTCCTTTATATTTAAGGATATACTCGTAGGTTTCCTTACTTCCCTGTCCAAGACGGCCCGGAGCAGCTTCAAGGTTGTGGTCTTTAATGGCTCCCAAAACTTCCTGAGGCGAAAGATTATTGGCTGCCAGACGATCCGGTTTCAGCCAGATTCTCATGGAATAATCCCTCGTTCCGAATACCTGAGCCTGTGCTACCCCCGGAATACGCTGTATTTGTGGAATAACATTGATCTTCAGATAGTTTTGAAGGAATAATTCATCATATTGTTTTGCATCTTCACTGGTCAGTCCCATGAACATAATCATACTGTTCTGAACCTTCTGGGTTGAAATCCCGGCCTGTACCACTTCCTGAGGCAGCTGGCTCATCGCTTTCGATACACGGTTCTGTACGTTTACTGCTGCATTGTCTGCATCGGCACCCTGTTTGAAGAAAACACTCAGGGTCATGGTACCGTCGTTACTGGAGTTTGAGGTCATATAAGTCATGTTCTCAACTCCGTTTACCGCTTCCTCAATAGGAGTAGCTACCGAACGGGCTACGACCTCGGCATTGGCTCCAGGGTAGAATGCCGTTACCTGAACGCTTGGTGGAGCGATATCCGGGAAAAGGGCAATCGGTAAATTAAAGAGAGACAAAGCTCCCAATAATAAAAGTATTATGGAGATGACCGTTGAAAGGACCGGTCTTTCTATAAATTGTTTTAACATAAGAAGTTTATTTTTTTAAGTCTTCTGTATTCTAAAAGGACTATAATGGTTTTGCTTTTAACAAGCTGTCCGAAGAAATATTTTTCGGCTTGATGGAAGCACCGTCTTTCAGGTTTCCAATTCCCGTGAATACAATTTTTTCTCCAGGCTTAAGCCCTTCAGAAATAAAATAATAGCTATCCGTTTTTCCTGATATTTTGATCGGTCTCCCGATTACCTTCTGATCTTTACCCATTACATAGACATAGGTTTTATCCTGAATTTCGAAGGTTGATTCCTGAGGAATTACGACTGCATTCGAAATGAGCTGTGGCATACGTACTCTTCCTGTATTTCCGGTTCTTAAAGTTCCGTTGGCATTAGGGAAAACGGCACGTACACTGATAGCTCCCGTAGTTTTGTCAAACTGTCCGTCTACAATGCTTAATCTTCCTTTTTCAGGGTAAGTACTGTTGTCGGCAATCACAAGATCTACCATGGGCATATTTTTCAGTTTTTCTTCTAAGCTTGCTCCCGGATATTTATTCTGGAAAGCAATGAAATCAAGTTCGCTCAAAGAGAAATACGCATAGATTTCGCTGATATCAGATAATAATGTCAATGGATTTGGATCTGTTCTGGAGATCAGACTTCCTTTTTTATAAGGAATTCTTCCGATATAACCGCTTACAGGAGCTGTAATGGTGGTAAATCCTACATTGATTCTGGCGCTTCCTACAGAAGCTCTCGCTTGTGCAGCTGCTGCTACAGCCGCTTCATAATTGGCTTTTGCGGTTTTAAGCTGTACATCAGAAACTACTTTGGCAGCCACCAGCGGCTGAAGTCTGTCTACTTCCACTCTTGCTTTTTGAATATTGGCATTGGCCGCCTGAAGATTAGCCTGAGCCATATTCATCTGTTCGCCATAGCTTCTTGAATCTATTTTAAATAACGGTTGTCCTGCTCTTACATATGCTCCTTCTTCTACATAGATTCTGTCCAGGTATCCATCTACCTGAGATCTGATTTCTACGTTGTTTTTCCCTTCCAAAGCAGTTGGGAATTCCTGATATGTAGTTGCGGGTGAAGTGATAACGGTATAAACCGGAAGTTCTGGAGCTGGAGGTGCGGCATTGGTTCCTTCTGCGGCTTTTGTGCAGCTCTGTAAAAGAATTATACTTGCAATAAGTACAATAAACCTTGTTTTTCCAGGTAATTTCATTGTTGGTTTAATTTTTTAATGAAGTGTTAGAGGTAAGTAAAAAATGTTTTGATAAATGCTGTATTTTTTCCTAACAGTGTTAATGATTTGTTCAAAAAAAATTACAGAATTTTTAATGTCCGATGAGGTCGATTGTTTCCATAATTGAAATTTTTTTAATGTATTGAAGTGTATAATGTTGGTGTAAGGTGTGTTAATTTTACTAACAGCGTTAATTTATAAGCAAAAAATGATTACTTTTAACAGCTGAATGTTATATATTGCTTCATAAGTGATTTCATTTTTTAATCAGGAATAACAGAATAATCTATATTAATTCAGTGTTAATTTTCCTAACGGTGTTAATTTTTAATTCAAAAAAAATCTATAAAGACTTAATAAAAGCCGAAACAGTTTCGTCCAAAGTCGTTTTATTCATCGTTGAAGGGATATCAGCTGTACGCATCATCATAATAGAGATCATACCGTGAACGGCAGAAAACAGAGCGTGGGACATATGGCAGGCATTGTCCGGATTGGATCCGTTTTTCTTTATAATCTCATAAGTACATTCATAGATAAGTTCCTGAAATGATGAGAATTCTTTTTTCATCTGCCCTTTTCCACAGCATTGCATTCCAAGACCAAACATCAGCTGGTAATATTCCTTATTTTTAAAAGCAAAGTTCCAGTACGCATCCACAATAGCAACAAGCTGCTCTTCCGGAGTGTCGTGTTTCTGCTGAGCTTTTAATAATTCTATATGTAACTTATGAAAGCCATCTAAAGAAATTTCAAATAGAATAGCTTCTTTATTTTCAAAATAATCATATACAACGGGAGCACTATACTCAATAGCATCTGCTATCTTACGCATAGAAAGCGAACCCCAGCCTTCAGTTTTAGCCAACATAAAAGCAGCCTGCAAGATATTTGCACGGATGGATTCTTTTTCTCGTTGACGGCGTTCATGTAGACCCATGATTTTTATTTACTAACAGCGTTAGCAAAACTACAAACTTTTTAATATAACTTCCAAGGGATATTGTAAGTTTTATAGGTTCGTCTACTTTTTAAAGAAGATTAATTAAGGGCTGGAAGCTGGAAGAATGGGAGCTGGAAGTTATTTTTAAGGTTAAATAATATAATAATAGAATTTGACTATAACTATTTTTGAGGGCTAACAACCTTATCTCTTCCGGCTTCCTTACTTTATTAAAAATGAAAATGTCTTCTTCCTAATTAACAAAAGAAATAATTATCTTTGCTGGTAAAGAAATAAGGATATGAATACTCCCTCAAATATGCTGGCATTAGGAACAAAAGCTCCGTTTTTTGAACTTCCTAACCCGTCAAAAACGAATGAACTTCAGTCTTTGGAAGAGCTGAAAGGAGAAAAAGGTACTTTGGTGATCTTTATGTGCAACCACTGTCCGTTTGTTCTTCATGTAATTGACAAGATCAATGAATTGTACGAAGATTATAACGAGCGCGGAATTGAATTCATCGCTATCAATGCTAACGATATTGAAAAATATCCGGCAGATTCTCCGGAAAAAATGATCGAATTCCAGATTGAAAGAAGATTTGATTTCCCTTATCTGTTTGATGAAAGCCAGGCAGTAGCAAAAGCTTACGATGCGGCTTGTACACCGGATTTTTATTTCTTTGATGATAAGCTTGACCTTGTATACAGAGGCCAGATGGATGATTCAAGACCAGGAAATAATAAAGATGTAACCGGAGAAGATCTGATTATTGCTTTTGAAAATCTTTTGGCTGGAGAACCTCAGGAAGAAATCCAGAGACCTAGCATGGGATGCAATATTAAATGGAAATAATTGCTGGTTATTTAATTACTGGTTTTATTGAATAATACGAAGCTGCTCTTTTGGAGTGGCTTTTTTGTTTCTTGCAACATAGTTCACCTATTATCCACACAGTTGTCACTCCGCAGGAGTCTCAACTTTACTTGGGTTTTATCGTAACCTACAGCGAAATCCCAATGGGTAAGCCTAGATTCCTACGGAATGGACAAACAAAGCATTTAGAATAACCACAAGAATTGTTGACAAGAATCAAGTAAATTATTAAAAACTTACTTTGGCTTTGACCTCCTTTTCAACCTTCAGATCCACATTCACTTTATTATGAGAATAATTCCTGATGAACTCTGAAGGAGTCTTGCCCGTATATTTTTTAAACATCCTGTTAAAGTAGGTCACATTATTAAAGCCACATTGATAACTGCATTCTGATATCGATTTGTCCTGAGCCATCAGCAGGCATGCTTTATTGATTCTGTAGCGGTTCACAAATTCTGTAAACGTAATCTGGGTAGCTTTTTTAAAGAAATTACAGAAAGCGGGTAAAGTCAGGTTAGCTAGTTTTGCTACTTCTTCAATATCAATTTCCTTGTCGTAATGATGTTCTACGTAAGTGAAGATATTCTCAAGACGGGTTTTATTTTTTGAAATAATGGTGTAGGGCATGATTTCCTTATTTAAAAGATCATAATCCTCACATTTTGAAAGTTCAAAAAGAATTTCAAGCAATAATAAATATCTTTTATACCCTTCAGATTCCAGCATCAGTTTCAGTTTGGGAAGCATCACCTTTTTTACTTTTTGATGAAAATGAATCCCGTATTTTGAAAGTTCCAACAGGTTTTTGATAGATCTTGCTTCCACTTCCTGCTGGGGAAACTGAAGAATTTCTTCTTTGAACTGAAGTACAATTTCTTCATGCGGATCAATAGAATTCAGACCGAATCCGGAGTGGGGAATATTAGACCCGATTAACACCAGATCTCCGTTTGTATAATTACTTTTATGATAGCCAACATGGCGTGTTCCATTCCCGGAAATAACACATACCAGCTCAATTTCGGGATGATAATGATATTCCCATTTGAATTCTGAAATGGGAGAGTTGTTGTGAATGGTACGGAATGAACTCTTTTCATTAGGGATTACCCTTTCAAAAGTAACTTTCATTTAATTAATCATATTTATTCACTAAAAATACTAAATATATTAATATAGTTCAAATATTGATTTACTGTGTTAAATTATCGTTAACAGAAATGCTTCTATCTTAGCCAGCAAGAAATCACCTGAATGAAAAATCTTAACATCAAGGCCGTTTTATTTTTAAACTATTTTGTCTTCGCCATTCTTCTGAATTCTGTAGGAACAGTGATTCTACAGGTACAACAGAATTTTGGGATTTCAAAATCTTCGGCAAGCGTTCTGGAAGGCTTCAAAGATCTTCCAATCGCCATATGTTCTTTCATTCTGGCTTCATTTCTTCCGAAGATAGGAATCAAAAAATCAATGTTGACTGCTTTATTGCTGGTAAGCTGTATGTGTTTTGTAATGCCGTTTACGAATGCCTTCTGGGTATTCAAGTTATTATTTGCCACAGTAGGGGTTTCTTTTGCATTGATCAAAATATCGGTTTTTACTTCTATCGGACTGGTAACGGAAACAGATAAGGAACATTCCAGTTTTATGGGATTTCTGGAAGGATTTTTCATGATCGGAGTATTGGCAGGGAATGTTTTATTCAGCTTATATATGGATGATCATAATCCGAAATCTACAGAGTGGCTGAATGTGTATTGGGTGTTGGGAGGACTTTCAAGTTTGTCTTTTTTATTTCTGTTCTTTTCAAAACTGAACGAGCAGGAAGCTAAAAGTGAGAAAACAGATCTCTTGGGAGACTTAAAAAATAGTGTAAGCTTATTCAGCTATAAAAAAGTATTATGCTTTTTATTATGCGCTTTCCTTTTTGTATTGGTAGAGCAGAGTTTTCAAACCTGGACACCTACTTTTTATAAAGAAATTTTAAAAGTGCCTACCTCTATGAGTATCCAGGCGGGAGCGGTTTTAGCAGGAGCTTTTGCGTTGGGGAGATTTTTATCGGGATTCTTTTCCAAAAAATTCAGCTGGATTTATGTAGTTGCTTTCTGTGTGATAGGTTTTGCCATCAGTTTATTGCTGGTTTTGCCTTTGACTCATGATATTCATATTGATACGAATACAAACTGGATGAATGCGCCTTTGGTTGTTTATTTATTTCCTTTGATGGGAGGTTTGCTGGCACCGATTTATCCGAGTATCAATTCTGTAATTCTGGCATCAATCCCGAAATATCTGCACAGTGCGATGTCAGGGCTGATTGTTGTGTTCTCAGCAATCGGAGGAACGATAGGTTCTATCATTACCGGTTTTGTGTTTCAGGAATTCAGCGGGCAGCAGGCATTTTACCTTTCCCTCATTCCGCTTTCATTACTGATCACTTCGGCAGTGTTCATGAATAAATTAAAAATTAATCCTAAAAAATAACAATGAGTAATCAGCTTTATATAAACGAAATTCAAAGTCTGTTTGATAATGTACAGAGATCTGAAATTTTTGAAGATCAGAAAATGATGACGGATGCAGTTCCTCTTTTCCCCATTGCAAAGATCAATGAGGATTATGAACAATCAAAAGATGCAGAAGGTTTTGATCTGAAGGATTTTGTGATGACTCATTTTGACTTTTTAGGAGCAAGAGTTTCTGTTCAGAGACAAGATCAGCTTCCCATTGGTGAGCATATTGAAAAACTATGGGATGAGTTAACCCGTACAGCGTATGAAGAAAAAGGAACGCTTTTAAAATTACCAAAACCCTATATCGTTCCGGGAGGTCGTTTCAATGAGTTTTTCTATTGGGACAGCTACTTTATTATGCTTGGATTGCAGGTTTCCGGAAGAGTAGAAATGATGGAAAATATTATTGAAAACTGTTCTTATCTGATCCAAAATGTAGGATTTGTTCCGAATGCCAGCAGAACGCATTTCCTGAGCAGATCGCAGCCTCCTTACTTTTCATTAATGCTTGATCTCCTTTTTGAAACAACGCATGATGAAGGAATTTATACACAATACCACGAAACTCTGGAAAAAGAATATGCTTTCTGGATGGATGGCGAAGAAGGGCTTGAAAACAATTCCAGTGTAAAAAGAGTGGTGAAAACAATAAACGGAGATATCCTGAACCGTTATTACGATGCAGAAAATGTACCACGTCCCGAAAGTTACCTGATCGATATTGAAGATCAGGAGACCGCTTCTGGAGACGAATTTTACAGAAATATAAGAAGCGCTTGTGAATCAGGCTGGGATTTTTCCAGCAGATGGTTTGCAGACGGAGAAAATATACAGACGATAGAAACGCTGAACCTTGCACAGGTTGATCTGAACTGCCTTTTATGGCATTTGGAAATGACTTTGGCGAAATCTTCAGCACTTCAGAATCTGAGTGAAAAAGAAAATTATTTTTCAGAAAGAGCAGCAAGCCGAAGACAGATGATCAATAAATATTTCTGGGATGGAAATACTAACAATTATAAAGATTATCACACAAAAAAAAACACAAAAACACCGTCTGAACATATTGCTGCTCTTTACCCTTTATTTCTGGGTATTGCAAATCAGGAGCAGGCTGAGGCTGTTGCTAAAGTTGTTGCTGAAAAGTTTCTTTACCAGGGTGGTCTTGTTACCACAACTAAAAACTCGGGTCAGCAGTGGGATCTTCCCAATGCATGGGCTCCTTATCAATGGCTCGGCTTTAAAGCAATGAAAAATTATGGCTTTGATGAGCTGGCTGAAAAAATTAAAAACAACTGGTGTTCCAATGTAGAAAGGGTCTACAAAAATACCGGGAAACTGATGGAAAAATACAATGCATTAGACACAGAAACAATAGCAGGCGGCGGGGAATACCCCAATCAGGACGGATTCGGTTGGACCAATGGAGTGTATTTACAATTACAACAAAACTGAACTAACAATAAAAGAATATGGCTATGAAAAAAAAATCAATCTTTTTAATCGCCGCAACAGCTACGTTATATTTTAATAATGCTTATGCCCAGGAAACACCGCAGGATTCTGCAAAAGTTTCCTCCATCGATCAGATTGTCATTACAGGAAACTCAAATCCGAAGAAAAAAATAGAATCCAGTACAGCGATTTCCACATTTAGCTCCAAAGAAATCCAGAAACAAAATCCGATCAGTGCTGCGGCTTTATTACAGCGAGTTCCGGGATTTGCGGTGGAAACTTCAGGAGGTGAGGTAGGAAACAACCTTTTTGCAAGAGGTATTCCTTCTGCAGGAGCTTATGAATTTGTACAGGTACAGGAAGATGGTCTTCCCGTTTTTGAAGACGGAGCGCTTCAGTTTGCTAACGCAGATAATTTTTTCCGTGTAGACAATTCGGTCAACCGTATGGAAGCTTTGAGAGGAGGTTCCGGATCTATTTATGCAACCAATTCTCCCGGAGGGTTGATCAACTTTATTACCAGAGAAGGAACCAATGATTTCAGAGGTACAGCAAAGCTGGAAACAAGTACTTATGGATTGATGCGTACTGATGTTAATGTAGGAGGCGCATTGGTTCAGGATAAATTGTTTTTCAATGTCGGTGGTTTTTACAGAACAGATGACGGGATCAGAAAGACGGGTTTTAAAGCCAATAACGGCGGGCAGATCAGAATGAATCTGAAATATGTCTTTGATAAAGGCTATGTAAAAGTGTATTACAAAAAACTGGATGACAGAAATACATTCTTCCTTCCGATTCCTTTAATCCAGAACGGAAATAAACTGAAAGGATTCCAGGGATTTGATCCTAATTATGGAACATACAGTTACAGAGCCATCAGTCAGCTGAATATTCCACAGGCCGGAGGTGGGTTTTTCAACAGAAACCTTGAAGACGGGATCCATCCGAAAGTAGATGCAGTGGGTGCTGAGTTTAAGTATGATCTTGGAAATAATTTCACGGTTTTAAACAAAACCAGATACACCAATATCAATATGAACTATACAGGAATTTTTCCTGCAGGCGGACCGCAGACGGCAGCCGATTTTGCTAAGAGTAACGGAATTACCGGAAACAACTATCAGTACTCATTGGTAAGCAATGGAAGAATGGTTGATCCTCAATATGTACAAAAGCTTGGTTTCTGGGCAATTGATAAGCAGATGAATAACTTTGTCAACGATTTACAGTTCAACTATAAATTTGATAAAGGAAATGTTACCGCAGGTTTTTATAAATCCAACTGGAAATCACACCAATACTGGAACTGGAGTAATATTCTGACTACAGCAACGGACAGACCTGAATTACTGAATCTGGTAGATAGTTCTTTAAGTCCGTCAGATATTGGGTATTCCAAAACATATAACGGGGTTACCAATATGACATTTTTGCAGAGGGATACCCAGACTCAGGGAAGTTTGAATGATCTGTATGTAAACCTGGATTATAATATTACCGATGCCTTAAGTGTAAACGGAGGTCTTCGTTACAGCCACGATTATTACAAAGGAAATTTTGCCAATACAACAAGTGCGAATTTACATAATTCAGGGTTAACCATTGATGGAACTCATGGTTTCAACACGACTACTGCTGATGATAATATGAGTGTATTGGGAAATAAATATACCTACTGGAACTATAATGTGGATAAAGTATCTTTTACATTAGCAGCGAATTATAAAATCAATAGAGAAAATGCAGTATACGCCCGTTTCTCCAATGGTTTCAGATCTCCGAATGAAGAAGCGTACTACAATTATTTCTCCAATCCAACCCCTGATAAACCTTTAAAATCAGTGACAACAAACCAATTGGAGGTTGGATATAAATATTACTCGCGTACTTTTGATATAGCAGTGATTCCGTTCTATTCTACCTTGAAGAACCTGTCATTTACGGATGTTTTCTCTGATGGGAAATCTGAAAATACCTTTGCCAATACCCAAAACTATGGAGTTGAAGTGGAAGGTTTCGCCCGTTTATTCAATAATATTGTAGAAGTAACATTCAACGGAACCATTCAGAGTCCAAAGTATAAAAACCTTGAGGCCGGAAGTGTTCTTGAAGGAAATGTAGTAAGAAGGATGCCTAAATTTTTC
The DNA here is from genome assembly GCF_005503635.1 of Chryseobacterium sp. 2VB. Taxonomy (NCBI): domain Bacteria; kingdom Pseudomonadati; phylum Bacteroidota; class Flavobacteriia; order Flavobacteriales; family Weeksellaceae; genus Chryseobacterium; species Chryseobacterium sp. 2VB. The sequence goes on along the minus strand of NZ_SCNC01000019.1, from coordinate 61,380 downwards.
TTCAATATTTCACCAGCTGTGAATATTACCAAATCATGGAGAGCCTATGTAAGTATGAATTATTATGGAAAACGCTTCCAGGATGAGAAGAATGTACAGACGTTGCCTTCTTTCACAGAATTTGGAGCGGGAATGTCTTACCAGTTAGGAAGAATACGCTTTGCCGTTGACGGTACCAATATCTTTAACACCATCGGGATTACAGAAGGAGATCCAAGAGCAGGATCGCCTAATGGAGACGGAATCATCATGGCCAGACCTATTATGGGAGCTGCTGCCAGAGCATCAATCACATTGGATTTCTAAATTCTATTTCTTTATAACAGCAAAACCGTCAGAATTTTCTGACGGTTTTGTATTTTTTATCATTACTGTCCGATAAAAAGTCTAAATACATTGGAAATATCAATATTTATGGCATGGATTAACAGGTCGGTCCTCCGGAGCTCTAATGTTAAAACATATACGTCTATTAACAGTTAGCTCCTACTGGAGCTGGTCGGGATCAACTGTTAATAGAAAAATAATAAGATCGCCGTAAAATAAAGCTCCGTAGGAGCGACCTGTTAATGAAGATTAAATTTTATTTTTTGAAACAAAAAGGTTTATCATTAAGCATTTGAGAGTATTAAGATAAGCAGCGCTTTATGCTTAAAAATCAGAATGATTCATCTTAACTATTCTTTATTACTTAAATCCTTCTTAATGATTAGCTATATGAGTATTTTTTAATAAACTTAAATCATTTCATCTCGAAGGAATCTGCGTTATCTGCATGAGTTTAAATAGATTGTTTACTTCAAAAAAGGATTATACTGTTTCTCAAAACCAATCGATGTAGGATTTCCATGTCCTGAGAAAACCTGGGTATCATTATCCAGAATGAAAAGTTTTGATTTAATTCCTTCAATCAGCTGATCATAATTTCCTTTATACAGATCTGTTCTTCCGATACTTCCTTCAAAAAGAACATCACCAGAAATCATGAATTTCTGATTTTCATTATGATAAACAACACTTCCCGGAGAATGTCCCGGAACATGATATATTTTGAATTTTTCTCCATCCAGATCAAGCTCATCACCTTCCTTCACATATTCTACATTCACTTTTACCGGATTAATCTGCATTCCGAATCTCATCCCGCTTGCCTGAAGCATATCCAGAACTTCCTGGTCTTCCTGATGCATATTCACAGGAACATTGAATTTGTCAAAAGCCCACTGAAGTCCCAAAACATGATCAATATGAGCATGGGTTAAAAGAATTTTCTGAATCTTCAGTCCTTTTTCAGTAATAAAATTATCTATAGCCTGAGTCTCCTGAGCATTCATATTTCCCGGATCGATTAACCAGGCATTTTTATTTTCGTTATAGACGATGTAAGTATTTTCACTCGCAAAGTTGAATACGAAACCTTGAATCTGAAACATATGAGAATATTTTTTATTCAAAAATACGATATTATTAAGAAAATGGCTATTTTTCGTTATCTTCGTCATAATGAAAACTTTGCGAATACTCTTACTTTCTTTGGGCGGACTGGTTTTTGGACAAAATATCCAAAGTATTCAGCTGTTCAACCCTCAGACCAATGATGAAACCCCTGTCATTAAAATTGGTGAACAATTGGTTTTAGGCTTTGATGATCTTACAAACGGCAGTCAGATCTACAGGTATACCTTCAAACATTACGACAGAAACTGGAATGAAGATAATCTGTTTTTTACAGAATTTGCTACCGGAAGTATGAATGCACTGCTGGATCAGTTTCAGTATTCTTTCAATACATTACAGGCTTATACCCACTATAAACTTGTTTTCCCGAATGATAAAATCCAGCTGAAAGTCTCAGGGAATTATGAACTGATTGTTTACAAAGATTCGGCAGACCAGCCTCTGTTCAAAAAGAGATTTTATCTGGTAGAAGATGTAACGTCTGTGGGGTTAAATATTTCAAGATTTGCGGATGCGAAAAATCCCAACGTTAACCAGAGGGTAGAAGTGAATGTTTCTCCGAAAGGCGGAGATATTTCTTCCAATGTTAATTCAATTACCATGAATGTGATGCAGAATAACAACCCGAATATGGTGATATCCAATCTTAAACCGAGCAGTGTTTTAGGAAATCAGGTTTTATTTCAGCAGATGAATCTTGTTTTTCCTGGGGATAATGAGTTTTATTATTTCGATAATAAAAATATGAATATGGCCGCGGATATGGTGCGTGCTGCTGAAATAAAAGATGATGTGAACCAGACTTATCTTCATCCGGTATGGGCGTTTCCTTTAAATTATCAGTATCAGCCGGATGTGAATGGAGCCTGGTACTACAGAAGAAACGACTTGGGAAGAGAGAGAGACGCAGAAAGAGAAGCTGACTACTCATGGGTTCACTTCTATCTGGATTCCGATCCTGTGGATAAAGAAATTTATGTACTGGGAGGATTTAATAATTTTAAACCCAGCAAGGAAAATCAAATGCAGTATGACGCATCCACCAAACAGTATGTCGCGAAAATATTCCTGAAACAAGGTTTTTATAACTATGTATTGGCAACAAAAGAAGGGAATGGCTCTCTGAACTTTGGAGAAATAAACGGTAACTTCTGGCAGACAGAAAACCTCTATCAGGCTTTTCTTTATTATGCACCTTTCGGAAGAAATTATGATGGTTTGATGGGATATGGGGAATTCAGAACACCAATTGCCAACAAGAGGTAGGTAGTAATACGATAAAAATATCATATAAAATGGGACTGTCTGTTAAGATGGTTCCTTTTTTTTGATTCTATTGAACAGAATTTATCCTCCAGACCTAGATTAGGATTAATTTTTTACATTATAATGCACTGCATAGTGAAAAATAATAATTCACAAAAAATTGATTTTAGTTAAATTTTTTAACATAAAATTCATATTGCAGAAAAATTATATTTAAATAATTTTCTTTGTTTTAAAATCATCATTATGTTTTATTTACTGATTTATAATATCAATTAGATTTTATTTATTGATAATGTTGTTTTATTGTGAAAAGTTTATAAATTCGTCACCACAATCAACCATTATTAATATGAAAACGAAATTTATCTTAGTAGCAAGCGTTGCTGCATGCTCTTTTGTCTTTGGGCAAAACACACCATCAAAATTAGTTCCGGGAAAAAGCGGATTACATGCTGAATTTATGAGATTTGAAAAAAATGCCCCTTCCTATCAGGGAGCCCCTGTTTTATTTGACGAAGCTTCTCAGAGGCTTTCTCCAGGGCAGGCTCGTAAACTAGGGTTAGAAAAAGATGCATTAGGCTTTGAAACTCAAAGATTTCAACAGACCGTTAATGATATTCCTGTAGAATACGGAATGATGGCGGTACAGACAAAAGACGGTAAAATTGTAGGACAATCAGGAAAATGGGTTATTAAAGTTCCGAAAGGACTTGACAAAACAGCCAGTCTTGCTGAAAATGCTGCTTTACAGAGCGCTTTGTCATTTGTAGGAGCAGAATCCTATAAATGGAAAAATAAAGAAGAAGAAGATTTTCTTAAAAAAGAAACCGGTGATCCCAATGCAAGCTATACTCCAAAAGGTGAATTGGTTTATTATTCAAATCCTGATGATGACAAGCTGAGTGATTTAAGGCTAGCCTATAAATTTGATATCTATGCAGAAAAACCATTAAGCAGACAATATGTTTTTGTGGATGCTAAAAATGGAAAAGTACTGGGAGTAGATGCTATTATTCACGAAGTGAACACGCCGGGAACAGCCGTTACAGGATATAGCGGAACCCGCAGCATCACTACAGATTCTTATAACGGAAGCTACCGGTTAAGAGAAACAGGAAGAAATGGCGGAACTTCAGTAGAAACTTATAACTTGAAAAAAGGAACAAGCTATGCTTCTGCAGTAGACTTTACAGATACGGACAACAACTGGAATAATGTCAATACCAATAAAGATCAATACGCTACAGATGCCCATTGGGGAGCAGAAATGACAGTGGATTACTTCTATACAAAATACGGACGTAAGAGTATTGATAATAATAACTTTGCTATTAAATCCTATGTTCACTATTCTACCAACTATTTCAATGCATTTTGGGATGGTTCCAGAATGACCTATGGAGATGGAAGTTCCACAACAAACGGAGGAAAACCATTGACAGCACTTGATGTTTGCGGTCATGAAATCACACATGGTTTGACTTCTAAAACAGCTAATCTTGTGTATCAGAGAGAACCGGGAGCACTGAACGAAGGCTTCTCCGATATCTTCGGAAATACCATTGAGCGTTGGGCAAGACCTACACAGGCAAGCTGGACACTGGGAGAAGATTTCAATTATGTAATCAGGAATATGGCTAACCCTAACGCATACAGCCAGCCGGATACCTATATGGGAACTTACTGGAAAACTACCACAACTTCAGGTTGCGTTACTCCAAGCCAATCTAATGATTATTGCGGGGTTCATACCAATTCAGGTGTCCTTAACTTCTGGTATTATCTGTTAGTAACAGGAGGATCAGGTACGAACGATAAAGGTTTTGCTTACAATGTTTCCGCAATAGGACTTGATAAGGCTGGAGCTATTGCGTACAGAACATTGACAACTTATCTGACGTCTTCTTCAACCTATGCGAGTGCAAGAACCTATTCTATTCAGGCAGCTACTGATTTATACGGAGCAACCAGCAATGAAGTGACTCAGGTTAAAAATGCATGGAATGCTGTAGGTGTAGGAGGAGGAACTTCTCCGGCAGGAAAAATGGCAACCGCAGATACAGCGCTGTACACGATAAGCCCGAATCCTGCAACAGACAGATTCACCATCAACTTTGAAGGAAAATCAGGAAAAGGAATTGTAGAACTGGTAAGCCTTACAGGTAAAAAAGAAATTTCTGAGAAAGTTGAAATTACTGATGGGGTAAATAAACTGAACATTCAGCTTCCTTCTAATATTCTTCCGGGAGTATATATTGTACTGGTAAACGGAGAGAAAGCAGGAAACCTGATTAAAAAATAACCAAATCAAATCTTTAATATATTCAATGAAAAGGCCGCAAGTTAATTCTTGCGGCCTTTTGTATATTTTGAGTAAAAAAATTATACCAAATAGAAATCATTCAGTTTTTCTTCACAAAGTGTTTTTACCACTTCAATCCATCGGTCTTCATCATTCAGACACGGGATATAATGGAAATTTTCACCACCGCCGTGCATGAACTGTTCTTTCCCTTCCACAGAAATTTCTTCCAGGGTCTCAAGGCAGTCAGAAACGAAAGCCGGACATACAATTGCTAGGTTTTTGATCCCTTTTTTACCAATTGTTTCCAATGTCTCGTCGGTATATGGCTCAATCCATTTATCTTTTCCTAATCTTGACTGGAAAGAAACAATCGTTTTTTCTTTAGGTAAATTCAGTTTATCAATAACAAGTTGCGTTGTTTTATAACATTGGTGACGGTAGCAGAACTGATGACTTGGATTATCATCTCTGGAACAACAGTCATTAAGGTTACAGGTCTTTGTAGGATCTGTTTTATAAATATGTCTTTCCGGAACACCATGGTAAGAAAACTGCAATGCATCGAAATTTTCAGGAAGCTTCTCTTTAATACTTTCTGCAAGACAATTGATATAAATATCTCTGTTATAGAAAGGCTGAATATAATTAATTTTTATACCGGGAAACTTCTTTTTTCTTACCTCCTCGGCCTTCTCAATGACCGTTTCCGTTGTACTCATCGCATATTGCGGATATAAAGGAAAAAGAACAATTTCAGTGATTCCCTGATCAACCAGTTTCTGAATTCCAGTTTCAATGCTTGGTTGTGCATATCTCATTCCGATTTCCACAGGAACGTCTACTACTTTCTGAAGCTTTTTCTGAATCTGTTCAGTAATGACAATCAGTGGAGAACCTTTATCTGTCCAGACTGTTTTATACGCTTCAGCAGATTTTGCAGGTCTTGTTTTCAGAATGATTCCCTGTACAAGCAGTGCACGAAAGATCCAACGGTAATCAATCACCCTTTCATCCATCAGAAATTCATCAAGATATTCCTTTACGTCGTTTACAGAAGTTGATCTCGGTGATCCGAGGTTGACTAGTAAAATTCCTTTCTTATTCAATATTCTAAATTTTAATTATGAAACAGAACTTGTAAAATCTGTTACTAATTTTGATACTTTGGCAAAGGTATTACTTTCCAGTAAGCCATTGCTTTCAAATTTGCCTTTTATCCCTTTTATTAATACCTGATGTTTATCATCTGTTATAGCTCCAAGAGTTTTTAAGATCATTAACAATTCTTCGTGTCCTTTTTCTCCGCTGGCAGAAGCCGTGATCACAGCAACAGGTTTTTCCGAAAATACCGTTGTGGAAACACACCATTCCAACAGATTTTTTAATCTCCCAGGGATACTGAAAATATATTCCGGTGTAGAAAATATCACCCCTGCTGAATTGTTTATGGCTTCTCTGATTTTCAGAACTTCTTCCGGAGTATCATCATCAGTTAATGCAGTATCAAAATGCGGAAGAACAGAAAGGTCAGCATATAGCTGAAAATCTGTGTTGTCTGTCTTTTTCAACACCTGTTCCATCAGTTTCTGATTGCTGGAATTTGCCGAAGCACTTCCAATAATCACGACAATTTTATTTCCGGGAGGCATTTCGGCAGTTTTATCCGTTTACAGCTTCCACTCTTTCTACTAAGTCCGGAACGAATTGTTTTAAGATATTTTCAATTCCGTTTTTCAAAGTAGCAGTAGAGCTTGGGCAGCCGGAGCATGCACCCTGTAAAAGCATTTTTGCTGTTTTATTTTCCTGATCGTATTCCATCAGAGAAATTTTTCCACCATCATTTTCTACGGCAGGAGCTACGTATTCATTTAAAATGTCAGAAATTTTCTGCTCATCCTCTGTATAATCTCTGTTGATAATTTTCTCTACAGGATTTTCGTGTTTCTGAGGTTCGATTTTTGAAATTTCACCTCCGTTCTGAAGATATTCGGCAATAAGTGCACGAACAGTCATCATCACCTGGTGCCATTCTACAGAATTATCTCTCGTAACAGCTACAAAGTTGTCCGAAATGAAAACTTCCGTTGCAAAATCAAACTCTTTAAAGATAGCCTGTGCCAAAGGAACTTCTTCAGCCGCTTCTTTCGATTTTACTTCCACGAAACCATCCATCAGCAGTTTGCTTGAAACAAACTTCATTACGTTGGGATTCGGAGTCATTTCAGCATAGATCTGATACATTTCTTTTTTCTTCTGAAGATAAATTCTAGGGTTGGCCAGTAATTCATCTTCAATCACATTTTTCAGACTTTCAGCAACATGTTCCCATTCTATGGTATCCTGTTTTGCCACAGCTACAAAATTAGCGGTAATGAAAACTCTTTCCACAAACGGATAATTGAAAAGTTCCTGTGCCAGAGGAATTTCTGAAATATCTGAATTTCTGTCCAGTTCCAAAGACCCGGGGATAAGATTGTAATCTGCTACAAATTTCATCACTTTTGGGTTTTCAGTTGGTTCTATAAGTACGGTACGCATTTTTTCGTTAAATTTGAGATACAAAAATACGCATTAGAAGTTAGAAGCTGAAAATTGAGAGTTAGATTTTTGCTATCACTGTAATTTAGAAGTTAGATATCAGAAATGATAGTATATTTTAATTCCCAATTGGGCACATTTTCACATTTTCAAATTAATATTATGGCACTAATAAAACAGCTTTTAGGAAAAGCACCACAGATCGGAGAGAATACTTTTTTAGCAGAAACGGCAACTATTATTGGCGATGTCACAATGGGAAAAGACTGTAGTGTCTGGTATAATGCAGTAATCAGAGGAGATGTTCATTACATCAAAATGGGAGACAAGGTGAATGTTCAGGATAATGCAATGCTGCACTGTACCTATCAGAAATATCCTTTGAATATCGGGAACAATGTTTCCATCGGACATAACGCGATTGTTCATGGATGTACCATTAAAGATAATGTATTGATCGGAATGGGAGCTATTGTGATGGATGATTGCCTTGTAGAAGAAAACTCCATTGTAGGAGCAGGTTCTGTAGTGACTCAGGGAACACATATTAAATCCGGAGAAGTCTGGGGAGGAGTTCCTGCAAGAAAAATCAAAGATATCAATGCCCAGTTGCTGGAAGGAGAAGTGAACAGAATTGCAGATAACTATGTGAAATATTCATCATGGTATAAGGAGAATGTGAAGGATCATCAATTTTAGGATGTCAGGTGAATAGTGAATACTCAATTCGCTGCGCTTGTCAATTATTTTTGGCATCAAAAATTCACCATTCACTTGCGAAGCAAAATTCACGATTGATCTATTTAAAAATAAATATAAAAGCTCTGTTCTGAAACAGAGCTTTTTCGATTTGATATAGAACCTTTGCTTTATTGTTAATTATTGTCCGGTGTGATAAGTCTGATCTTACCATTGATACATTTGAGTGATGTAGGTGGCTCGATCATCATACAGTCAGACGTAATATTATACTTTTCATTAAAAGCTTTCACTTTATCCGTATACTCATTCACTCTTTGTAAGAAAGCTTCTTCTTTTTTCTTAGGATAGGCAATGTATTGCTGAGGTCCGCCGCAGGCTTTTGATCCCATAGGAGCAAACGCCCAGTCGTTGGCATCCGTACATTTTTCTCCTGATACTTCAGATTCAATAGAAGCTTTTAATCTGTCCAGCTGTGCCTGTTCATATTTCTGACTGTCTTCGTCAGCAGGTCTGTCTGCAATATCAACAGGAAGATTGGTATTGGCATTCTTTGATGTATTACACGAAACTAAAGTTAATGTAGTACACAATACTATTGCCGGGATATGAAAGAATAATTTTTTCACAATAAACTTTTTTCTTTTTAAGAATTTTCAAAACTTATGCCAAGGTAAGAAATTCAAATTCATTTCCGTATTTTTGACGAAGATGAATAATCATTTTTTTGACTTAATAGAATATACGAACAGAAGTGTTTTTTTAACGGGGAAAGCCGGAACAGGAAAGACAACATTTCTTAATGATTTTGTAAGGCGTACCAAGAAAAAGCATATTGTAGTGGCTCCCACGGGAATTGCTGCCATTAATGCAGGAGGAGTAACCATCCATTCCATGTTTGGGCTGCCGTTGAGAACCTTTCTTCCTACTACAGAAAGGATAGATACCAGTTTGGCCAATAATATTGCCGATCTGATGCCTCATTTCAAATACCGTAAAGATAAACTCAAACTTCTGAGAGAGGTTGAGATCATCATTATCGATGAGGTTTCGATGCTGAGGGCTGATGTTCTGGATATGATGGATTTTTCTTTGAGATTCATCAGAAGGAATAATCAGAGATTCGGAGGGGTACAGATGCTCTTTATCGGAGATTTGTATCAACTTCCTCCGGTGGTAAGGGATGAGCATATCCTTAAAATGTATTACAACTCACCTTTCTTTTTTGACAGCCATGCCATTAAGGAAATTCCAATCGTCACCATTGAGCTTACAAAAGTATACAGACAATCTGATGAAGATTTTCTGGAAATTCTGAATGCCATCCGTGACGGCGATGTGGATAATATAGATTTTGATCATCTCAATGAAAGGTATGATCCTGACTTTGATATGGGAAAAGAATCTTATGTATATCTGTGTTCTCACAACAAAATGGCAGACGAGATCAATCAGGAAAAACTGGCAGAAATTAAAGTAGATCCTCAGATTTATGAAGCTAAACTGGTAGGAGACTTTAAAGAAAATCAATTTCCAAATGACCAGTTTTTAGAACTGAAAATTGGAGCGCAGATCATGTTTATCCGAAATGATATTTCCGGAGAAAAGAAATATTTTAACGGAAAACTGGGTGAGATTATCGGGTTGGATGAGAATGAAATCCGTGTTGTTCTGGATGAAAGTGAAAGAGAAATTGTGGTAAAAAGGGAAACCTGGGAACAGAAAAAATATTTCCTTGATACGGATAAAAATATCAAAGAGGAAGTGTTGGGAAGTTTTGAACAGTTTCCTATCAAATTAGCATGGGCGGTTACGATTCACAAAAGCCAGGGATTAACGTTTGATAAAGTCATTATTGATGCCGGGAAAAGTTTTACTGCCGGTCAGGTGTATGTGGCTTTATCCCGCTGCAGAACTCTGGAGGGCATTGTTTTAAAATCAAAAATTACTCCCGAAGTTATTTTCAAGGATAACAGGATTCTTCATTTCCACACCGATACTATTGCCAATGATCATGTGGAGGCGATCCTGAATCAGGAAAAATATGATTACAGCATCAGAAAAGTATTGCGAACGTTAGACTGTACATGGTTTTTGAAAGAAGTGGAGGAGTGGAATAACCTTTCCATTGTCACCAAAAATATAGACCACGTTAAAACCAAACAGCTTTATCTTCAGTTGAAACATGAAGCGGTCAACCTGGGGAAAATTTTTGAAAAATTAGAACGAATCATTTTCCAGAAAGTCAATAATTTTATTGAACAGAAAGAAGAATGGTCCGAAATTGAAAGCAAATCAAAAGGTGCGGTTAATTTCTTTTTTACAGAAACCAGAAATAAAATATTCGATCCTTTGAAAGAATTCTATGCTGAGATAAAAGGTGCAAAAGGATTGAAGCAATACAACGAAGAATTTAAAAGCTGGCTGGAAGACATTGAAGAATATCTGAACAGCCTGAGAGATATTCACCTGCTTGAAACGAAACTTTTAGATGAAAAGAATGATAAGGAAATCAATCTGAAAATTGCTAAAGTTCCTTCTCAGGTTTTAACCTTCCAGTTGTTTGAGCAAGGAAAAACGATCGGAGAAATTGCCTTGGAAAGAGGGCTGGTGAAAGAAACTGTTATTGGGCATCTTGCCAAATTTGCCGAACAGGGATTGCTGGATATTTCCCGAGTTATTACTTCGGATAAAATCAAAGCTTTTGAAGATGAATTCTATAAAAATCCACATGAAACTTTAACCGAGTGGAAGAATGCACTGCCAAGCCATTTTGAATTTAACGAAATCAGGATTTTAATTAACCACTATAATTATAAAAAAGAAAAGAACTCGTAGGAGTTCTTTTTTTTATGGAGAGACGATTCTTAAAAATTTAAGGATACATCGCATTGATGGTATTGATATCTCCGGTCGTAAATCCGGTTCTGGTATAAGTAAAATTGCTGTTGTCAGCTCTGGTAATCGTAGGCAGCCCGTTTCTGGAATATGAGGTCGGCCAGTACATCATCACCGAATTAATATTAAACGGACCTATATCTGTTCCGGAATTATAGATATTGAAATTATAAGACTGTCCGCTTTGAATATTGTTCCACAGGATTTTTACGTATTGATCTCTGTCTTTACGCGTATGTTCATGATAAAGTCCTACCGTGTGCCCCATTTCATGAATAACTGATCCTACAGAAATATACTGATCCAAAGAAATGGTTTGTTTCCCACCCTGATACCCGATGTGAGCCCAGCCATCAGATCCTGATGAGCTTCCGAAAATAAATTCAACATAATTAGTCTGGTTGGTACGGTAGATCCACTGTGTATTCGTTTTATTATTGTACTCGCTGATGGCAGAATTGATTTTATTAACATTGATGGAACCCATATTGCTGGCAATAGTATAATAAATTTTACCATTAGGCCATCTTGAATAACTGGCACCGCCTTTATTAACTTCATTACCTTCTGATAATTGTTTATCGGTAAGAACAATATCTCCCTGGAAAAAATTCATTCCGTTTTTTCTTTCATAGGTAATTTCCTGGCCATTCAATTGTCCTTTTTTGACGAGATCAGTATTGAGGGCATTGGTTTGGGCTTCAGAAGTAATTTCCTCATTGTTTTTACTACATGATGAAAATGTGGCAGTAATAAGAAAACTCATAAAGACAGTTTTTCCTGTCAGCATCTGCTTAAAAAACAGGCTGTTTGTTTTTTTTTGTTCATATTAAAGTTTTTAAAATTTGGTATACGAATATAATAAATATATCTCATTTTGTTGAATTATTTTCGTTAAAATAATCTTTTTAATATGATTATTTAATTTTAAAATCATATAGACAAAACGATGTAAACAAAAATTTTATTCCAATAGTTTTTCCCTGAACTGATCAATTGTTTTTATTAATTACAAAAAGTAACTAATGCAGTTTTTATGTTTTAAATTTGCCTTGTTTTTCAGATTAAAGAAAAATTAACATCATAACATGAAAAATTTTGAAATTTCTGTTTTAGATCTTGCACCGGTAAAGCAAGGTAAAAGCATTCATGATACTTTTCAGGACAGCTTATCACTAGCTAATCACGCTGAAAATTTAAATTATAAAAGATTCTGGCTGGCGGAACACCACAACATGGAAAGTATTGCCAGTTCAGCAACCTCTGTTTTAATTGGTTTCATTGCCAATGGAACGAAAACAATCAGAGTAGGTTCAGGTGGAATTATGCTTCCTAACCACAGTTCTCTGATCATTGCAGAACAGTTCGGAACACTGGAATCTCTGTTTCCCGGAAGAATTGATCTTGGGTTAGGAAGAGCTCCGGGAACAGATGGCTTAACGGCGCAGGCTTTAGGAAGAAATCCAGCCATCATCAATGAACAGTTTCCAAGACAGATTCTCGAACTTCAAAGGTATTTCTCCAAAGAAAATTCAGAAGCGATGGTGCGTGCAATTCCCGGAGAAGGATTGGATATTCCACTATATATTCTGGGGTCAAGTACAGACAGTGCATGGCTGGCTGCAGAACTAGGGCTGCCTTATGCATTTGCGGGACATTTTGCACCTGAGCAGATGGAAATGGCTTTTAAAATATACAGAGAACATTTTGAACCGTCAAAATATCTGGATAAACCTTATATCATTGCCTGTGTTAATGGGGTAGCGGCTGAAACTTCTGAGGAAGCTCATAAAATTTCCACTACTTTATTCCAGGCATTCATCAATATTGTAAGAAACGACAGAAAACCTTTTGCTCCACCCGTGGATGATATGGATGAAATCTGGTCGCCAATGGAAAAATCTATGGTTTTACAGAAACTGAGATATACTTTTATCGGAGATCAGGCCGAAATTCAGGAAAAACTTAAAGATTTCCAGGAAAGGTTCCAGGTAGATGAGCTGATGATCAATTCACATATCTACGACCATCAGAAAAGATTGAGATCTTACGAGATTTTCAGAGCGGCTGCAGACTCTTTATCCAAAGCGTAATAAACCATTCATAATTAATTGGCAGATGCTTATTTTTATGAGTATCTTTGCACAAATAAAAAGTAAAATGTCAGATATTAAATTAAATACTATTCCGGAGGCTATCGAAGACCTTAGAAATGGTAAAATAATCATAGTAGTAGATGATGAAGACAGAGAAAATGAAGGTGATTTTCTTTGCGCGGCAGAACTGACAACGCCGGAAATTATCAATTTTATGGCTCTTCACGGAAGAGGGCTGATCTGTATGCCGCTTCCTGAAAAAAGATGTGATGAGCTTGGACTTGAAGTGATGGTAAGCAGAAGCAGCGATCCTAAGGAGACTGCTTTCACCGTATCGGTTGACCTTCTGGGTAACGGAACATCTACCGGAATTTCTGCAAGTGACAGAGCAAAAACAATTTTAGCATTGATGGATGAAAAATCCAAGCCTACAGATTTTATGAGACCTGGCCACATTTTCCCGCTTCGTGCAAGAAAAGGAGGTGTATTGAAAAGAGCCGGACATACTGAAGCGGCCATCGATCTTACGAATTTAGCAGGATTGAAAGAAGGAGGTGTGATCTGCGAGATCATGAATGAAGATGGTACAATGTCCCGTCTGCCTGAACTTCATGCTTTTGCCCAAAAACACGATATGAAGATCGTTTCTATTGAAGACCTGATCCATTATCAGCTTAAAAAAGGAAATCTTGTAGAAAGACTTGAAGAGAAAAAAGTAAAAACGCATTATGGTGATTTTGATTTTTATGCTTTCAGAGAAACTTCCAATGACCAGATCCACTTTGCATTGACAAAAGGATCATGGACAGTAGATGAACCTGTTTTGGTAAGAGTACAATCTTCAGATTCTTATTTCGATGTATTGACAAGATTAAATAATGGGGAGAAACCCCTGTTGGAAAAAGTAACCAATATGGTTAATGAGGCTGGAAAAGGAGCTATTATTTTCATCAACAATGTTTCTAATTCTGAAAATACATTGAGAAAACTTCAGCAGTTCCTGAACTATCAGGACGGTCAGGAGCAGCATCCTACACTGGCCTACAACTACAGAGATTATGGAATCGGAACGCAGATCCTTAAGAATTTAGGAATCAACAAGTTTAAAGTAATCACTCAAAACCCTAATATCAAACCTCAGGTTGGAGGATATGATGTAGAGGTTACTGAGATGGTACAACTCTAGTAAATGAACAGTCAATAATGAATTTTTTCATAATAAATGACTGTTTGTAATATAAAATATAAGGTTTAGGATTTTTCTAAACCTTTTTTATTTTTTTAACCATGACTGAATCTTTAAAAAAACATATCCGGGGCTATATTGAAATTTCAGATGAAAAGCTGGAGAAATACTGCAGTGCTTTCAGTTTAAGGAAAATCAAGAAAAAAGAATTCCTCTTAAAAGAAGGTGAAATTTGCGAATTTGAAGGGTTTGTAGTAAGCGGATGTTTTAAAGTTTTTCATACCCATCATAATGCAGCCGAACAGATATTGTATTTTGGAATTGAAAACTGGTGGATCTCCGATATTGATAGTTTTGTAAACCGTATTCCCTCAAAACTTAATATTCAGGCGCTTGAGGATAGTGAAATTCTTCTTATTCCCAAAAACGAGAAAGAAAAACTGTATGCCGAAATGCCGGAGATTGAAAGATTAATGAGACTTAAATTTCAAAAATCAATTATCGCATTGCAGCGCAGAATTATTGATAATCTAAGCAAGCCTTCAGATGAACGTTATGTTGAATTTTTAAAAGATTATCCACAGACAGCCAACCGGCTTACCAATATTCAGATTGCTGCCTATCTGGGAGTAACCCCGGAATTTATAAGCAGAATCCGAAAGAAAATTGTCAGTAAAAGCTGAGGCTGAAAAATAAAAAGTCCCGAAAGTTTATTGGTACATGCTTTCAGGACTTTTCTATGTTTGATAATAGTCTATTTTAGCTTAATATAATTCCGTCAAAGTTTCGGAAGCCATTCAGAAAATCTTTTACCATCATTCTTTTTTTACCTTCCAGTTGAAGTTCAAGAGGGTAGTAGATCCCGTCCTGAGTGTAAATTTTAAATTCATTTTTTGAAATATCAAGAGTTCCGGCTGGTTTTCCGTGGTCAACAAGTTCAAACTTACCCCCGAATATTTTTAGTCCTTTTTCTTCGTTGTCAATCTTTAAAGTAGTGAAAGCTGCCGGATAAGGAGACATTCCCAGAATAAACTGATGAATGGTTTTTGAAGGCTGTTCCCAATTGATCCTCGTATCTTCCTTGAAAATTTTATAAGCATTTTTAGGATGTTCTACATGGGGCTGAGGTTTTTCTTCAATAGCATTTTCAGCAAGACCGTCCAATGTCTTAACCACAAGGCCTGAGCCCATTTCCATGAGTCGGTCATGAAGGCTTCCGGCATTTTCATCCGGTAAAATTTCCATTTCCTGTTGAAGAAGAATATTTCCTTCGTCAATTTTTTCATTAATAAAGAATGTAGTTGCTCCGGTTTTTTCTTCTCCATTGATTACAGCATAATTGATGGGTGCAGCACCTCTGTAATCAGGAAGCAGTGAAGCATGAAGATTGAACGTTCCCATTTTAGGCATCTCAAAAAGCACTTTAGGCATCATTCTGAAGGCAACCACTACAAAAACATCAGCATCCAGTTTCCTAAGTTCTTCCAGGAATTCAGGGTTTCTCAACTTTTCTGGCTGAAAAACAGGAATATTATTTTCTTCTGCATAGATTTTTACCGGTGACTGGTGAATTTTCTGTCCGCGTCCGCTTGCCTTATCAGCTACAGTTACAACACCTACTACCTGATGGTGGGATTGGTGGATGGCCTCCAAAGAGGTTTTTGCAAACTCAGGAGTTCCTAAAAAAACGACTTTCAATGATTTCATACTGCAAAGATAAGTTTTTGATCTGAGAGTCGGAAAATATCAGGGTTTGAAGGTAGGAGAGTTTTAGAGTATGAGCTTTGAGATTTAGGCAGGTTGAGGGTCATAATATTTATCAATCATTGCTCATTGCTCATTGCATATTACTCATTACTCATGATTCAGCGCATACGTTCTGAAATTCAGCATTCTTACCTTTCCTGAATCCAAAAGAAAAATCAGATTCTCCAGTATATTTTCTTTGGAATGATAGCTGAGCTGGATAGACAGTTCTTCAATAGTAGCCGATTTTTTAGCTAATAAATTAATGATCTGCTGGGAAATATTTTTCCCAAAGATAGACTGCTTATTTTTTTCGCAGACAGAGCACTGTCCACAGTTTTTTGAATTTTTTTCACCAAAGTAAGCAAGAATTAGTTTCATTTTACAGTAGTCGTTATTTTCTACGTAAAACTTCATCTCTTCCCATTTCTGGATTTTATTCCTCTGAATATGTTCAAATAATTTCCAGTAAGCGCTGTTCACAGCTCTTTCATCACGGGGTTTCAGGAATTTAATGCTGGCTAATGCTCCGTCGATATATTCAAGGTAATTCTTTTGCTGAAGCTCTTTCAGACGTTCCTTAATTAAAGGAACACTGATATTGATTTTGTTGCTGACCTGCTGTTCGCTGAACATGACTTTATGCGTAGTAATTCCTGATAGGGTACGGAAAAGGAGTTCTATGAAATGGCCATCTTTTTGTGGCAACTGGTCAATCTCATCTGCTTTAATAAAAAGTTCGAGCGAAGACAGACTCTTGTTATCATTGTAGTAGACAATTTCCTGGTTGTGCAGAAAATTGAGGACATTGTTGATCTTGGCCTTCGATAGTTTTGTAAAATTCTGTATACTGAGATGATTCAGTTGAAATGTCTTTTCCGGAAGTTCAAATTCAGCTACCTGAAAAATAGAGTAGAGATAACTAACTATTTTCAAAAACTCAGCTTTGTTGGGAGTCTGGTTTTTTAAAACCTGATCAAAATTCAATATTTCCTGTTTGTTCCAGAGCATGAAAGCAAAACTGTCTTTGCCATCTCTTCCGGCCCTTCCGATTTCCTGATAATAGTTTTCAAGGGATGCAGCGGGAGAATAATGAATGACAAAACGGACATTATCTTTGTCAATACCCATTCCAAAGGCATTGGTAGAAATAAGGACATGATTGTCACTGTTATTCCAAAGATTCTGTCTTGCATTCTTTTCTTTGGTTGTGAGGCCGGCATGAAAATAATCTACATTTTTCAGTTGATTTTTCTTTAGAAATTCTGCCAGCAGTTCAGCTTCTCTTCTTGTTCTTACATAAACAATTCCGGAATCATTGCTGTATTTTAGAATATCAAAAACACGCTGAAATTTATCAGATACTTCATCTGTGAAAATTTTAATGTTCTCTCTTTTAAAACTCTTTTGAAAAACAAAAGGATTTTTCAGTTCCAGTTTATTTTTAATTTCTTCCAGCACTTTCGGAGTTGCAGTTGCAGTCAGTGCAAGACATGGGATCTCAGGGTTATTACTTCTGAATCCTTTTATATTCTGATAGCTGGGCCTGAAATCCTGTCCCCATTCTGAAATACAGTGCGCTTCATCAACGGCAATGAAGGAGAGCTGTATTTCTTCCATATTTTGAATAAACTGAGTATTGGTAAGCCTTTCAGGAGAAACATAGAGCAGCTTGGTAAGCCCTTCTTTACAGCGGTCATAAATGGTTTCAGCATCATATTCATCCAATTCGGAGGAAAGATATTCTGCTTCTATACCGCGGGCTTTAAGCTGATTCACCTGGTCTTTCATCAATGCCAGCAAAGGAGAAACAACAAGGCAGGTTCCTTCTTTCAGTAAGGCTGGTAGTTGATAGCATAAAGACTTTCCTGCTCCTGTAGGTAAGAGAACCAGGGTATCTTTTTCATTAATAACAGCATTGATAATTTCTTCCTGAGAATCTCTGAAGTCGGTATAACCCCAGAAATACTTAAGAGTATCATATTTTAGCTTTTGAAAATCCTGCGGAGAAATCATGTTGTAAAAATAAGGAAAGAATTAGGACAAAAAAAGTCACGCAGGGCGTGACTTTCATATAATATATCAATATGTTTATTATTTAGCTTCGAAGTATACTCTTCTGTTGGCTCTGTTTTTCCATTCAGGGCACTTCGTTGCCGGTTCACATTCAGGATATTTAAGGTCTTTTTCACCTTTTCCTATAGCCTGTAGTTTACCTGTCTGAACACCGTTTTTGATCAGATAGTTCTTAACGTTGTTTGCTCTTCTTTCAGATAGTTTCTGGTTGTAAGCATCAGTACCTCTTGTATCTGTAGCTCCGATTACATTGTAAGAACCATTTGAAGAATTAATATAGTTTACTGCATTATTTAAAATTGGAGTATTTGAAGGTAAAATTCTGTCAGAATTCAGGTCAAACTCAATTCCTTCCAATTTAGTTTCTGTTTCTACTACAGGTCCTGTTGTAGCTACAGGACATCCGTTATTTTCAACAGGTCCCGGAACAGTTACACACTTATCGTAAAGGTCAATTACACCGTCTAAGTCAGTATCAAGCGCAACTCCGGCACCGTCCACTCTTGCCCCTGCAGGAGTATCAAGCTGTCTGTCCCAATCGTCGCATACTCCGTCGTTATCAGCATCACCTTTTTTACATACTTCAATATCCTGGTTTTTGTTAGCCAGTACATCAAGTTTATAATAGATTTCCTGAAGCGGATCATGCCACATTAAGTGAGATTCGTGTTTTCCAAGTTTAACAGAAAGACCTAAAGTAGCGTTGAAGAAGTTGTCTGAAACCTGCTCAGAACGCTTGTTGATAGCGCTGTATTTATCACCTCCACCGTCAAATTCATCATCTCCGGTTACTACATACATTAATCTACCTTCAATATCGATTCTTCTGTTCACTTTGAATTTAAGACCTGTACCAGCCTGCATGAACATAGAGCCTAATTCGAAAGGTTTGATTTCTGTCATTAATCTCTGTCTGTTATTACCATCTTTCTGATATGCTCTGTACGCAATAGTACCGATACCAGCATATCCGTGAAGTGCCCATCTGTAAGGAGAATGGTTGTCAACTCTTCTTAACAGGTTTGAGAAGTTAATATCTCCTAAGATAGAGATCGCGTCATACTGAGTTCTTGCTCCTACTGCTGTTGCATCCGGTGCTGAATTTTTAGTATTGAACCATCCTTGTCTGGTTTCACCTCTGTCATACTGTAAATTGATCCCAAAAGCATGGGTAATCGCTTTATCAATACTTACATACGCTGAATAGCCAAAAAGGTTTTTACCGTTACCATTTTTGATAGAGGTTAAATCCGCAGACTGGAGAAGTGGAACACCCACCCCGGCAGAAATAGACCAATCGTTAAATCTTTTAGATTGATTGGTGAATGGGGAAACATTAGCAGATCCCGAAGAAAATGTATTAGGATATTCTCCTTTTGAAACTGCCGTTGAGTCTTGTGCATACGTGGCAGAAGGAATTGCCAAAGCTAATGCAACAATTGCTAAACTTAATTTCATAGTGTTATTTTTTTAAGTTAAGTTATTTTAAATGATTTTTTACGCTAAAAAGTGATATTGTGTTAATTTTTTTCAAAACAAACGTACTGATTACTAATGTGTTTGTACAATTGTCCTGAAAATAATGATAAAGGTATGTAAAAAAATTCGTAGTAGAAAAAAAATAAACCGAAAAGAACAATTCTTTTCGGTTTATGAAGTATTTGAAATTATTTCTTCTTTTTCTTAGCGGGAGCTTTTTTGACTGTTTTTTTTACAGGAGCATCTTCATAGTCTTTCTTTTTGATAGAATCCCATTCTGAACTTTCTATAAATCTTACAGTAACTTTTCTGTCCGCCATTCTTTCAGCATCTGAAGCTGATGCAGGGATAGTAGCTTCAGCAGAACCTACTCCTCTTGATTTCAGCACATTTTCATTGATGCCTCTGTTTTCCAGAGCTCCAACTACAGCTGCTGCTCTTTCTTTAGACAATCTAAGGTTGTATGCTGCATTTCCTTTGATATCGGTATGTCCTGTTAACAGGTAATTACCTCCGTTTTCTTTGATAATTGAAGCAGCCAGATCCAGTTTCTCATTAGATTCAGGTCTGATGGTTGCTTTATTAAAGTTGAAATAAATATCTTTAAGGGTTTTCTCTACTTCTACAGCAGTTTGCTTATTATCTTTAACAACTGGACATCCGTTGTTTTCAACAGGTCCCGGAACAGTTACACACTTATCGTAAAGGTCAATTACACCGTCTAAGTCAGTATCAAGTGCAACTCCGGCACCGTCCACTCTTGCCCCTGCAGGAGTATCAAGCTGTCTGTCCCAATCGTCGCATACTCCGTCGTTATCAGCATCACCTTTTTTACATACTTCAATATCCTGGTTTTTGTTAGCCAGTACATCAAGTTTATAATAGATTTCCTGAAGCGGGTCATGCCACATTACGTGAGACTCGTGCTTACCTAGTTTGAAAGAAAGACCTAAAGTAGCATTAAAGAAGTTGTCTGAAACCTGCTCAGAACGCTTGTTGATAGCGCTGTAAGCATCACCTCCACCGTCAAATTCATCATCACCGGTTACTACATACATTAATCTACCTTCAATATCGATTCTTCTGTTCACTTTGAACTTCAGACCTGTACCAGCTTGGAAGAACATAGAACCTAATTCGAAAGGTTTGATTTCAGTCATCAATCTCTGTCTGTTGCTTCCGTCTTTCTGATATGCTCTGTACGCAATAGTACCGATACCTGCATATCCGTGAAGTGCCCATCTGTAAGGAGAATGGTTGTCAACTCTTCTTAACAGGTTTGAGAAGTTAATATCTCCTAAGATAGAGATCGCGTCATACTGAGTTCTTGCTCCTACTGCTGTTGCATCCGGTGCTGCATTTTTAGTATTGAACCATCCTTGTCTGGTTTCACCTCTGTCATACTGTAAATTGATCCCAAAAGCATGGGTAATCGCTTTATCAATACTTACATACGCTGAATAGCCAAAAAGGTTTTTACCATTACCATTTTTGATAGAGGTTAAATCTGCTGACTGCAGAAGCGGAACACCTGCTCCTACTGAAACAGACCAATCATTAAATCTCTTGGATTGGTTGGTAAATGGTGTAACATTGGCAGATCCTGAGGAAAATGTATTGGGATATTTTCCATTGGAAACTGCTGTTGAGTCTTGTGCATAAGCGGCAGAAGGAATTGCCAAAGCTAATGCAACAATTGCTAAACTTAATTTCATCGTGTATTATTATTTGATTTCTTTTTTGAAAAAGAATTGTAAGGCTGTTTTAATTATTTAATCGGGCATCCGTTATTTTCAACAGGTCCTGGTACAGTTACGCACTTATCGTAAAGGTCAATAACTCCATCAAGATCCATATCCAAAGCAACTCCGGCTCCATCTACTCTTGCTCCTGCAGGAGTATCAAGCTGTCTGTCCCAGTCATCACATACTCCGTCATTGTCTGCATCTCCTTTTTCGCAGACAACAAGGTCTGTACTTGCATTTTCAAGAACGCTGGTTCTGTAGTAAGCTTCCTGAAGCGGGTCATGCCATGCCAGATGAGATTCATGCTTTCCTAGTTTGAAAGATACTCCTAAACTTACTGTCCAGGCATTATCAGATCTTCTGGAATTTAACATGTTATATTTTGAACCTGGAGTGGAAGGATCATAATCATTAGGATCTGCCCATCCGCCGCCATCGAATTCATCATCACCACTGATAATGTACATGGTTCTTGCCTCAACGTCAATAAGTTTTGAAACATTGTACTTGATTCCCACACCTCCCTGATAGAAGATAGAGTTGATATCAATGTCCTGTTTAATGAATAAAGGAGTTCTTCTTGGCGTATTGCTCCATCTGAATTCGTCGTTATCATGCAGTGATGTTCTGAACCCTTGAAGTCCGATACCCATATATCCGTGGAAAGCCCATCTGTATGGAGAGTGGTTATCTACTCTTCTGAATAAGTTCGAGAAGTTGATATCCCCCAATAAAGAGATGTTGTCAAACTGTGTTGTTGCAGTAGCTATTCCTGATTTTACACCTTCAGCACCAGGAAGCTGGGCTGTCTGTTTTGTTTCTCCTCTCATATACATAAGGCTTAGCCCGAATGCATGTGTGATTTGTTTGTCCACGCTTACGTAAGCATTGTATCCCCAATTAGTCTTATCCTTGCGGATAGATTTTAAATCGGAGTGTACCATAAATGCAGGACCTCCTCCAACAGAAATAGACCAGTCTCTGAAACGTCTGGATTTATTGTCAAAGGGTTTTACATTAGCGGAACCTGAGGAGAATGTATTAGGGTACTCTGTGGAAGAGTTTACTGTTGTGCCGCTGTTCTGTGCGAAAGCTGCAATTGGCAATGACGTAGCCAATAATAATAAACCTAATTTCATACAATATGTTTTATGTTTTAAATAAAATCTTTTAATAATATCCTGGAAAAATCCCTTTCAAAAAGATGTTTTTTATGAGGGATTTCTAATCTTTCTGATTTAAAATTCAACTCATTATACTTAATGATATCAATATCAATTATCCTGTCTGTGTAACCACCGGATACTTTTGAATCATTAATTCTTCCCATCTCAACTTCTATATTCTTAATACAATCAAGCAGTTGAATGGGTGAAAGATGTGTGAATATTATTGCTGCAATATTACAAAAAATATTGGAACTGGCAAACTCTACAGGGTCAGACATTAAAAATTCGCTGGTTTGTGAAATGTAATTTCCGGCTTCACTGATTTTTTTTAATGCAAGCTCTACATTTTTTTTTTGCTCTCCTAAGTTACTTCCCAGTAACAAAACGACCTTATGCTGCGACATATTAGAAAATTGATTGATTTATGAGAAGTTTCTTCAAAAATGTTTTGGCAAATATAGTCGCAATTATCATACTTTGCGCTCTATTTTTCATCTTTTTCATCATGATGCTTGTGTTCAGTGCAATGGGGAATGATAAGTCGGTGGCGGTGAAAAAGAACTCAGTTCTTACGATTAATTTAAAGACCAATATCATCGATAGTCCTACCGAAGAAGAGATGGGATTATTCGGGATAGGCGCCCAAAATAAAAGTATTCTTATATATGATGCATTAGAGGCTATCAACAAAGCAAAAACTGATGATAATATTAAAGGAATCAGTATAGAAGCTGATGACTTGTCTGCAGGCCTTACGCAGATTGATGATCTAAGAAATGCAATTGAGGATTTCAAAAAAAGCGGAAAGTTTGTATACGCTTATGGAAACGGAGTATCACAGTCTGCTTATTATTTAGGATCTGTTGCTGATCAATATTATCTGCATCCGGCAGGAATGATCGAATTAAAAGGTCTTTCTACTGAGGTTACTTTCTTCAAAGATTTTGCAGATAAATACGGAATCGGAATCGAAGTAATCCGTCACGGTAAATTCAAGTCTGCGGTAGAACCCTTTTTAAGAAATGATATTTCTCCTGAAAATAAAGAACAGTTAAGTACTCTTTTGAATGATCTTTGGAAAAATACATCCAATAAAATGGCTGCTTCAAGAAAAATTGATACTGCTCAGTTCAGAACAATTACAGACAGCTTATACGGAATGATTCCTGAGCAGAGTTTACAATATAAACTTGCGGATAAGCTGATCCAGAAATCCGAATATGAAGATCTTCTGAAAGCGAAGCTTAATGTAAAAGATAAAGAAAAGCTGAACAAGATTTCTTTGACAAGCTATATCAATTCTTATGCAGATGAAGATAAATCCGGTGAAAAGATCGCTGTACTTTATGCTTCGGGATCTATTAATAACGGAGATGAATACAATGATATTCATTCCGAGAAATATGTGAAGTACATCAAAAAACTTCAGGAGGATGATAAAGTGAAAGCGGTTGTGTTCAGAATCAACTCTCCGGGAGGAAGTGCCAATGCTTCAGATGAAATTTTATTTGAATTACAGCAGCTGAAAAAGAAAAAGCCACTGATCGTTTCTTTTGGAGACTATGCAGCATCAGGAGGATATTATGTAGCAATGGCTGCAGATAAAATTTATTCAGAGCCTAATACACTTACCGGTTCTATCGGAGTGTTCGGGGTGATGCCTTACTATAAAGATATTGCTGCTAAAAACGGAATTCGTGCGGATATTGTTTCTACCAATGCCAACTCTATGTATTATTCCGGATTAAACGGAGTGACCCCTTACGGAGTCAATATGATGACAAGAAGTGTGGAAGGTACCTATAAGAGATTTGTACATTTTGTAACTCAGAACAGAAAGAAAACTTTTGAGCAGATTGATAATGTAGGAGGCGGTAGAGTATGGAGTGGTGTTCGTGCCAAGCAAATTGGATTGGTGGATGAATTGGGTACTTTAGCTGATGCTGTGAAATTTGCCGCTCAGAAAGCAGGAATGAAATCTTACCACGTAGAGGCTTTCCCTAAGAGAATGACCCCGTTCGAACAAATCTTTAAAGACCTGAATGAGGAAGATGTTTCGGCAAGAATTATTAAAAATAAGATAGGGAAGTCCAACTATGAGATTTTACAGCAGATCACAAACAAAAAACTACAGTCTGAGGTGAAAATGGAAATGCCTTATCAGATCAGAATCAACAACTAACTAAATTTTATATTGTATACAAAAATCCCGGACCTGAAATTTCAGATCCGGGATTTTATTTTTTATCAGCGTTACTATCAGCTTTTCTTTGTGGCCATTCCATAAATCCAGAGAATGATTAAAGCGCCTCCGATGGAGAGAATCCAGCTTCTCGGATTCCAGAATGAAGTGACATCACCCCAGTGTAAAACGTAAACTCCTATAGCTCCTCCTACAAATGCTCCCAGAATTCCAAGGATGATAGTGATAAGCCATCCTCCTCCCTGAGTCCCAGGCATGATCATTTTAGCGATAGCACCTGCAATAAGACCGAATAAGATCCATGTAATAATTCCCATAGTTGCAAATTTTTTTATTGTTAATATTTTAAAAATGATTTGTTACTAATATAAGGGAAAACATGATATAAATCATCTTTTCTTGAAGAATGAGTCTACAAATTCCGTACCATTAAAAAGTTGTAAATCCTGCATTTTTTCGCCTACACCAATATACTTCACCGGAATCTGGAACTGATCGGAGATACCGATAACAACACCTCCTTTGGCTGTTCCGTCCAGTTTTGTTACTGCCAAAGCATTTACTTCTGTTGCTGCTGTAAATTGTTTTGCCTGTTCGAAAGCATTCTGCCCTGTAGAGCCGTCAAGTACCAATAAAATTTCATGAGGCGCATCAGGAATCACTTTCTGCATCACTCTTTTGATCTTGGAAAGCTCGTTCATCAGGTTGATCTTGTTGTGAAGTCTTCCTGCAGTATCGATGATGACAACATCTGCATTTTGAGCTACAGCACTTTGTACCGTGTCAAAAGCTACAGACGCAGGATCCGATCCCATTTCCTGTTTTATAATGGGAACACCCACTCTTTCGCTCCAGATAACAAGCTGGTCAACGGCAGCCGCTCTAAAGGTATCAGCGGCACCAAGAACTACTTTTTTACCTTCCGACTTGAACTGATGAGCCAGTTTTCCGATGGTTGTTGTTTTTCCCACTCCATTTACTCCTACTACCATAATGACATATGGTTTTTTGGAAGTATCTATATTTCCCGTACCGGCATGTGGATTTTCAAGCAATAATCCCGAAATTTCTTCACGGAGAATTTTGTCAAGTTCGTTAACGCCTACATATTTATCTCTGGCAACACGTTCTTCAATTCTTTCAATAATTTTGATAGTGGTAGAGGCACCTACATCGGAAGCAATCAGTACTTCCTCCAGATCATCCAGAACTTCATCATCTACTTTGCTTTTACCGACTACGGCTTTCGTCATTTTTTCAAAGAATCCCTGGCTGGATTTTTCCAATCCTTTATCTAAGGTTTCCTTTTCTTCCTTTTTGAAAATATTTTTAAACCAACTCATAGTTTTAGTTTATTCTTATTTATTTTTAATCACTGCTGTGGCTTCTACTTCTATCAACACATCATCTCTGAAAAGCCTGCTCACTTCTACAAGGCTGCTTACGGGAGGATTCTGAAGATTGACATACAAATCCCTTACTTTTCTGAAATCAGGTGTTTTTTTGATGTCTGTGGTGTAGATGACCAGTTTGATAATATCTTTTCCTGTACCTTCATATTCTTTCAGGATGTTTTCAATATTTTTGAAAACCTGCCGGGTCTGCTCTTCAATCGTATTTCCCACAAGATTGCCTTCCGTGTCCAGAGGAACCTGTCCGGATAGCAAAATCATTCTGGAATTTCCGCAATCAATGCTTACCGATTGAGATAATCCTTTTATGCTGAAAACTTTCGGCGAACTTTTATATTCTACAGTATTCATTGTTTTCTGACTGAATGAAAATAGAAAAGTTGCTGTGCAGGCCAGAACAAGTATCTTTTTCATACTTTACTGATTAATAATCTGGTGAGCAAAGATAGCAAAAAAACTACCCAAAACAGGAGTTGTTTTTTTATATGTAAACAAAGTCTTTATTATTTTTATTTCCTGATATTCAGCAGCAGGGGTTTTTATTACAGTCTGATCAGGACACTGATTGCCTTTATAAGTCAAATTCGTCTCCCAGGCGTGCTATATTAAAACCTTTTTCAATAACCTGTTTACTCTGTCTGCTATCAGGATTTAAAATTTTATTGGTATGGTTAAAATGGATAAAGAAAATTCTTTTTTTATATTCAGGTGGCAGGCTTTTAAACAGTTCCATACTCTCCACTACAAAGGGGTGCGGGATATCTTCAATATTTCTGTAGCCTATTTCTTCCGAATCATAAAATGTACCGTCAAGAAATGCATAATCTACTGTTTTTATGAGATCTGTAATATGGTATTTCCACTTATTCCATTTATCTATATCCGGAATGAATAATGCCTTTTTATGAGGACCTTTAATAAGGAAACCCACTGTTTCCGAATATTCATCACGGTGAGGAACCTGTATAGGAGTAACTTCTAAATGAGAGTTCACCTTTATTGGTGTTTCATTTTGCATCTCATAGGGAATAATATTACTCAAACGGACCAGCTGGGACCATGGCCCACTGGTTTCAAAGAACTTTTTAAGCCTTGGCATGCTATAGACGGGAACATCCTTGGAATTCATACCTTCTTTTCCTAAAAACATAAGACCTGTATAATGTCCGATGTGGGCATGGGTAATAAAAATACCATCAGGCACGGCTTTCTTTGGATCGGCTGAATGCTCCATCAGGAATTGCAGCTGCTGAGTGAAATCCGGGGTGGCATCGAAGATATAATTTTTCTGCAGCTCTTTGTCGATGACTCCCAGAGAAGATACTTTCCTGTCCTGCTGGGGATGTTTCCAGAGATCCACACAGCATTCTTTACGGCATCCGATCTGAGGAGAGCCGGCATCCTGTACATTTCCCAGAATAATAATTTTTACATTATCTGTAGAGCTTCTTTTATTTTGAAGGGTTTGAGAATGATAGGAAGGCGCTGCGAATAGTAGGACTGAAAATAAAATAAAGAATTGCTTCATAATGTGTTTTTTATGAAACGAATATAACAAAAAAACTACTCAAAAAATGAGTAGTTTTTTATATTGTAAACAAAGTACTGATTATTTTTTTAAATAACCATCTACTTCATCAGCATTCATTACTTTTTCTTCGAAAACGTAAGCTCCTGATTTAGAAGACTTAACCATTTTCACCACTTTAGTCATCTTCTTAGACTGACCGCTTTGTAGGGTTGCTACTACTTTCTTTGCCATGGTAAGTTATTATTTATAAATTACTTAATTTCTTTGTGAATGGTAGATCTCTTAAGAACAGGATTGTATTTTTTCAATTCCAATCTTTCTGTAGTGTTCTTTTTATTTTTTGTAGAAATGTATCTTGACATTCCTGGCATACCACTTTCTTTGTGCTCTGTACATTCAAGGATTACTTGAACTCTGTTTCCTTTTTTTGCCATGATTTATTAATTCTTTTTAATCAATCCGTTTCTAGTAGCTCTTTCAATAGCTTCCTCGATTCCAATCTTGTTAATCACTCTCAATCCATGAGCTGATACTTTCAGTGTAACGTGCTTATCTTGCTCCGGAAGGTAAAACTTCTTCTCTAATAAGTTAATTTCAAAACGACGCTTCGTTTTGTTATTAGCGTGAGAAACGTTGTTACCAACCATTGCACGCTTTCCTGTTATTTGGCAAATTCTTGACATATCTCGATGTTCTTATTTGTATAATATTTGAGAGTGCAAAATAACGAAGAATTTTTTAGATAGACAAATCTTTTGGAAAATATTTGCAAATAAGTGGCTGATTAATAATATTGAATTTTTAAAATAGCAGAATCCTTGGGATACAGCAGATAATCAGTGCTGATATATTTCATACAGCCTTTTTTTCACCCGAAAAATTTAATATTCTATCTTTGTTTTTAATTAATCTAAATAAAAACAATTATGAAGAGGATTTATATTTTATGCTCTATGCTGCCTGTAAGTATCATGGCTCAGAACTTTACTGAGATTCAGACCGGCATGAATAATTTTTATTATTCTGCAGCTGATATTGCAGATATAGATAACAACGGTACGCTGGATATCGTACTCAACGGAGCGATAGATGCTGATGGTGATGGAAATGTGGACAGTACGTATAATGAAGTATATCAGAACAATGGAACAACATTGTTACCGTTTGCAGGGTTGGGAGCTGATGTAACCCATCTTGGAGATATTAAATTCATTGATTATAATAATGACGGCCTGATGGATATTGTTTCTACAGGGCTCAGCTATATGGATGTTGTTAATTATAAACAATACCGATTCAAAAATACAGGTTCAGGATTTGTAAAAGAAGCAGAACTGCCAGGAAAAATTTATGGATCCCTGGAAGTTTTTGATTTTAATCATGATGGAAAGCCTGATTATGCCCTTAATGGAACTCAATATGCTCATGGAGGAGGTTTTGGAAACAGTCTGGATTATTATAAAAATACAGGGACTGGTTTTGATCTTACGGAAAATTGGATAGATGGAACTCAGAGTGGAAGTTTTAAAGTAGTAGACCTTAATAACGACAACCTGCTGGATCTTGTGATTATCGGATCAGACATCAACGGAGATGCGGTATCCAAAGTATATATGAACCAGGCTGGAGTTCTGACTCCTACACAGGATCTTGCGCCTGTTGCAGTGGGAAAAATAGATTTTGCAGATTTTAATGCTGATGGCTTTCAGGATATCGTAGTAATTGGAAGAGATATAAATGATGATGCCTATTCTGCTGTTTTAATGAATGATGGTACCGGAGCATTAACTCCGAATATAATTCAAGCAGGCGATATTTCTGATGTTGCATTAAGTGTCGGAGATTTAAATAATGACGGCTATTACGACTTTATTATTTCAGGAAATGAAAATTATAATGCTGTAGTGAAAACCTATATCTATGATGTTTCCAATCATAAATTCAATGAAGGAACTCTAAATGGTATTACTGCCCTTGGAGGTCCAGGGCTGGTGCAGCTTTTTGATTTTAATAATGATCATCATCCGGACATCTTATTGGGTGGATTCGACTGGTCTGCTTCAGATCTGCCTTCACTGACTAAAGTATTTAAAAATAATGCTGCAGAAGCAAACGCTAAACCTACAGCACCAACGCAACTGAATCTGACTAAAAACGGAAACCGTTTCAATTTTACATGGAGTGGTGCTTCTGATGATAAAACTCCGGTGAATGCATTACGTTATGAGATCTCGGTAGGAACTACGCAGGGAGCTCATGATATTGCCAAATATGTGGTAACGACACCAGCATGGTTCCTTGAGCTTGATCAGGCTGTTCAGAATGTATACTGGAGTGTGAGATCAATTGATGCTGCAAAAGTATATTCTGACGCTTCTGCCCAAAGTGTTTTGGGAACAGCGGAAATCAAATCTGAAAAGCAGCTTGTTATCTATCCGAACCCTGTGTCAGATAAAGTCTATATAAAAGGAGAAAAAGTTTCAGAAGTTGAAATGTATTCGATGGACGGAAGAAAACTGAATATCAGTATCAATGGAGATCAGTCTATTGATGTTGCTCATTTACCAAAAGGAATCTATGTATTAAAACTGAAGATAAAAAACCAAATAACCACCAGGAAACTTACGATTAAGTAATTGAATCAATTCTATCTTCTATCAATGAGAAAAGCCAGACGTCCAGCTGGCTTTTCTCTTTTTTATGGAACAAAATCTGTATGATCTGCAGATCTTGTGTTATTCGTGCGTAAATTTAGGCAATTAGTGTTTGAGAACTAAGCTTTCTTTATTTTCTTTTTGAACCATTCAATCAGATAGTAGAACAATAAGAATCCTAATGCAAATATGGAAAACCTTGAAAGAAGATCTCCTGCTCTTGTATAAAATGTCATTGTATCATACAGGTTTACCTTTGCGAATAAGGCTGTCTTGTCACCATAGAAAGTATCGGCTGTTATCTCTCCTTTAGCATTGATATGCGCTGAAATTCCGCTGTTCGCTGCACGGGCGATTTCTCTTCTTGTTTCAATAGCCCTCAGTTTAGCATAAGATAAAAGCTGTTTGTGCCCTTCGGTAACGCCCCACCATGAGTCATTGGTCATAATACCTAAAAAGTTAGCTCCTTTTTTTACATAGTCTGTTACAAATTCACCATAAATACTTTCATAGCAAATGATAGGCGCTAGTTTTCCTTTGTTGTAAGGATTTGCAAAGGCAACCCTTTCTTTATCTGTTCCCAGAGAGGCTACTGTTCCTCCCAGATTCAGCATGGCATCTCCTAATAATGGTTTTAAAACATTCATATAAGGAAATATTTCAACACCTGGCACCAGCTTTCCTTTATGATAAGCCTGTACTTTTTGGTTAGGCACCAGTTGAATGGCAGTATTATAACTGCTCACCCAAACACCGCTGTTAATCTGGTAAGCTTCTTTAGGTAAGTCGGTAGGATTATAAAAGAATCGGTGTGAAGAAATTCCTGTAGCAAAAACAGATTCCGGGTGACTGGATAAAAATCCTTTGATATTATTAAGAAGTAAACTCTTTTCAAAACCTGTTTCGGAAATAGATCCTCTTCCCGGAAGAGCCGTTTCCGGGGCGATATAATAATCAATCTTACCGGTTGAGTTTTTTTCAGCAAGCGCTAATAAATCCTGTTCTATAGTCAGGCTATCTTTGGAGTATTTTTCAGCATAAGGATCAAGATCCGGCTGAAGCATCAGAACATTAACCTGTCCGATTGGCTTTTCGTCAAAATTGTTGTATCTGATTATTGAAATAATCATCGGCAGAACAATTAAAGCAGCAACAATAGCGGAGTTTTTGATCAGATCTTTTCTCTTTCTTCCGGCTTCCCATGTTCTTACAGTATAAAAAATCAGAACATTGATGACCAGAATCCAGAAGCTTCCTCCGGTTGCTCCCAAAGTATCATACCACTGGATTAGTTTGGGATAGTCTGAAAATACATTCCCCAGGTTCAGCCACGGCCATGTCAGTTCCCATCCTAAATGAAATTTTTCAAAACTCATCCAGATGGCAATTAAAAAGCCTAATCCCCAATACGTTCCCTGGGCATTTTTGTACCAGTGATAACATTGGAATACCAGAGAATATAGAAGAGAATTGACTAATACAGGGAATAAAACAGCCATCAGTGAGTGGCTTCCATCCGGATTCTTTGAACCATACAGCCATCCTGTAGTGACTACGTTCCAGATGACAAAGCATAGGTAAGATAATCCGAAGACCACCCAGCTTTTCCTTTTATAATCAGAAAATTTTGAAATGCCATGTTCCATCATCAGAAGAGGAACAAGGGCAAAAAATATAAAAAACGGAACCCCATAAGTTGGCCATGAAACCGACAGCAGCATTGCTGAAATAAGTGTAAGCAGAACGTATTTCATTAAATTATTTTAATACACAAATTTAATGTTTTTGAAATGAATATATTAGCAGTTCGATGTTAAAGAAAATTTATACAATCATTATTGTTCCGTATACTCTGTTTTTGCTCTATCTGATGTTCTTGGGAATGGGAAGATTTCAGTATGAGGAAAATCTCATCACGGTAGAACCAGTTTTTTCTACCATCAAATTTATCCAGGGACCCAATAAAACTATAGATATAGTAACAATTGTCTTGGGTAATATTATGATGTTTATTCCTTTTGGATTTCTGGGCTGGGTAATTCCCGGACTGAAAAAGCTGAAACCTCTGATATTTGGTTTTATTTCATGTATTGTTATTGTAGAAGCGCTTCAATATTTTACCAGAATGGGAATATTTGAGGTAGATGATATCCTCCTGAATACTTTCGGGGTATATATTGGTTGGTTGCTACGCAGATTTTTGGATAGGAAACTTAATTATTAAGTTCTTTTGCACGCTTTTCAGCGTTCAGAATCCCTTGTTTCAGAATTTCTTTGAAACTGTTCTCTTCAAATGTTTTTAAAGCAGCTTCAGTAGTTCCTCCTTTGGATGCAACATCTTTAATCAGTTCCTCAAGATTTTTTTCCGAATTATTGATCAGATGATAAGCTCCCAGCATCGTCTGTTTTACAAAAAGTTTGGAAAGGTTTTCTTCAATTCCCATTTCAATGCCGGCTTTAATCATAGCATCAATAATATAATAAAAATAGGCAGGGCCGCTTCCTGACAGAGCTGTAACTCCATCCAGAAGTTCCTCATCCTCCAGATAAACCGATCTTCCTGTGCTGTTTAATAATCTTTCAATATTGATTAACTGGCTGAAAGAAATTCCGTTGGCAGCAGTATAACCTGTGATTCCCATTCCCAGAAGAGTAGGAGAGTTTGGCATTGCTCTTACTACAAGCGGATGATTCAGCAATTTTTGGATTTTTTCAATATTAATCCCTGCCATGATGGATAAGACCATCTGGTTTTCCTTGAAAGTAAATTGAATGTTTTGGGCAACCGCCTGAAAATCCTGAGGCTTTACTGCAATGATGATTAAATCAGCATCAATATCTCTTACCTCTTCGAAAGTGGAGATTTTGGATTTGGGAAATTCCTCAGCTATTTTGGAGATTTTTTCCTGACTTCTGATAATAAGATGCAGATGTTCAGGTTTGATCAGTTCGTATTTTAAGAATGATTTCGAAAAAGAAAGTCCCATATTTCCGGCTCCAAGAATAGCTATTTTCATCACAAATTGTAATTTTTAAGCTAAAGTAATGATTTTCCGGAGACTATATATGAATTGATTCTGAATTAATTTTTGTTGGGTGAGTGCAAAGGAGTAAAAGTTTTAAATAATATGCCGTTTAAAGGCGCGGGAACATTTCGACTTCGCTCAATATGAGATTTTCAGTAAGGATGATAATGAAATAAGATAAGGTTAATCCTTTTGTAGTACAAAGATCGAACAGCATTAAATTTTCTCGAAGATAAAATCCTTGCGCCGTAAAATACTAACAAAGAAAATAAAAGATCCTTGCGACTGTGCACTCATCCAATACTTACAGATAATAAGAAATAAAAAAAGACTGAATTCATACGAATCAGCCTTTATATATTTTTAGATTAAATAATATTCACTTCCCGTTCAAGTTCTATCCCGAACTTTTCCTTTACAGAATTAATGATCTCTGTAGAAAAATCAAAAATTTCTTTTCCTGTAGCACTCCCGGTTGCATTAATGATCACAAGAGATTGTAGTTTGTGTGAAGCTACATTTCCGATTTGTTTTCCTTTCCATCCGCATTGTTCAATCAGCCAGCCGGCAGGAACTTTTACCCCATCTCCATTCGGGTAACCCTGAATATTTTCAAATTTTTGTTTTAATGCTTCAAACTGAGCTAAAGGAATGGTTGGGTTCTTGAAAAAACTTCCGGCATTTCCAATTTCTTTAGGATCCGGTAATTTGCTTTGACGGATATTGATCACTGCTTTTGAAACATCCTGAATGGTTGGATTTTCAATGCCAAGATTTTCGAGTTCAGATTGGATTGCTCCATATTCGGTTTTGATATGGTGATCTTTTTGAGTCAGTTTAAAAGTAACTTCCAGAATAACATATCTGCCTTTTCCTTCCTGTTTGAAAATAGAATCCCTGTATCCGAACCTGCATTGTTCAAGATTAAAAGTTCTCAATTCAAGATTCTCCAGGTCCAATACTTCACAGCTTACAAAAATATCTTTAATTTCTGTTCCGTAAGCCCCGATATTCTGCATCGGAGAAGTTCCTACATTTCCCGGAATTAAAGAAAGATTTTCAAGGCCTCCATAATTTTTTTGCAGGCAGTACATTACAAATTCATGCCAGTTTTCACCTGCTTTTGCGGTTACCCATACCTCATTTTCATTGATGATTTCTTCGGAAATACCTCTTAAACTAAGTCTGATAGCAAGACCATCAAAATCTCTGGTAAGAAGAATATTACTTCCGCCTCCCAGGAACAGAAGCTTAAGATTTTGGGTCTTCGCGAAAATGAGTGCCTCTTTTAATTCATCAATAGTATTAACTTCAGTGAAATAACGGGCCTGGGCTTCAACACCAAATGTGGTGTAAGGTTGTAATGAAAAATTTTCCTGCATGTTTTTATTGGTATTCTTTGGGGAGAATTTTGTCTAGTTGTTCTTTAAGTTGCTGTAATTGCTTGTAATGTAAAGTATCTGCATAAGCATTCACATAGATATGTGATTTTTTGGGAGTCCGGATCTGGAAGGTTTCATCTGTTCCGTCTACAGACTGTTGGCTTGGAGAACTTTTGATATGGTCAAGATCTACAATATTGATCGTTGATACCAGCTTTTTCCAGGTTTCGGCATTCATAGCAGATGCCCATGATTTATGGGTTTGATTGGCTGTCATCCCTTGTTCTGCAAAAACAGAATCTTTTGTGGCCTTCACAATTCTGTAGTTTCCCAGATGTCCTCCGATGTCGGATACGCTGATGAAGGTAATCTCGTGTAGATTTTTTTGAGAAACAGATGGCTCTGTCTTTTTGGAATCACAGGAAAAAAATGCCGACAGCAAAAGGATCGAAAACAGGATTTTCAGATGGAGTTTTTTTGTTGTCGGCATCAGTATATTTTTACAGACTGAATTCTTCTCTGTACTTCTTTAAAGCTTCTTTAAGAATTTCAGCACTTCTTTTTAAATCTTCTTCTTTCAGTACATAGGCAATTCTTACCTGCTTTTTACCTAATTCAGGATCGCTGTAGAATCCTCCTGCAGGCGCCACCATGATGGTTTCGTTATTAAGAGAATACTTTTCAAGCAGCCACTGGGCAAATTTTTCAGTATCGTCTACCGGAAGTTCTGCAACACAGTAGAAAGCTCCTCTTGGTTTAGGGCAGATCACTCCTGGAATAGCATTTAAAAGATCTACCAATACATTTCTTCTGTGGGTATATTCTTCTCTTACAGCTCTGATGTAAGGGCCGTCATTTTGGTGTGCTGCTGTTGCTGCAATCTGTCCTAAAAGAACCGGGCTTAATCTGGCCTGTGCAAAAAGCATCGCCGCATTACGGATCTTGTTGGAACGTGTCACCATACACCCGATTCTTACTCCACACATAGAGTAACGCTTGGATTCAGAGTCAATAATGATACAGTTTTCAGCTAATTCAGGGAAATCAAGCATTGAGATCTGCTGCTTTCCATCGTATACGTATTCTCTGTATACTTCATCAGAAATGATGACGATATCATATTTCAAAGCGATTTCTGCCAGTTTCTGAAGTTCCTCACGGGTATAAAGATATCCGGTAGGGTTACCAGGGTTACAGATGATGATCGCTCTTGTTTTTTCTGTAATTTTTTTCTCAAACTCTTCAACAGGCGGCAAAGCAAAACCAGTATCAATTGTAGAAGGTACAGCTACTACATTCACGTCAAATGTGCTGGTGAAACCATTGTAGTTGGCATAGTAAGGTTCTGGGATAATGACTTCATCACCTTCGTCACATAGAGTAGAGATCGCAAAGTTAAGCGCTTCAGAACCTCCGTTGGTAACAATGAAGTTATCAGGAGTAAGATCTGAGAACCCTAATGAATGATAATATTCAGTAAGGGCCTTTCTGTATTCTATATTACCTTCAGAAAGAGCATATTCCAATACTTTTAAATCGATGTTCTTTAAAGCATTTAAAGCTGTTTCCGGAGTTTCAATATCAGGCTGTCCGATATTAAGGTGGTATACTTTTATTCCTTTTTGTTTTGCTTGTAACGCAAAAGGAACCAGTTTTCTTACCGGCGATGGCGGCATATGCAGTGCTCTGTTTGAAATATTCGGCATTGTTCAAAAAATTTGTATGACAAAAATAGGATTTAATTTCTCAATAATAAAATTAAGAATCAATAAGAAGATGTTTCATTACGTTTTATGTTACCTTTAAAATTTACATATTAAAAGGCTTTTAATATTAATTTTTCATACATTTTAAATAAAGTTTATGATTTTGTTAAAAATAATATTTTCGTATTATTATTTTTGCTAAATTTCGCCTCAAATGTGATTAAAATGGTAATAAATTTATTTTCTAGAGTAATACCTGCTATTGCTCTGTTTTCAGCCACGGCTATGATGGCTCAGAATTATCAAACCATGCCCATTTCCTCAGGCTTTACAGCTGATGTAATCGCTAATGGCATCGGTTCTTCCACAATTACTACAAACAATGACGTAGACGGAGTTTCTTACGCTTTTGTAGCTAAAGATTTTCAGCTAACCTCCACAAGTGCAGCTATTACGTATGGTATTCCTGTTGACGGGATTATTAATTCTGTAGTGGCAACCACTCCGGGACTGAGTTTTCAACTGGCGGGTCTGAGTGCGAACAACTCTTTAAGACTGGCGGCAATTAATGATAACGGAACCCTGGCATTTACAGCACCAAAAGCTGCAACCAAGTTGTACATGCTTGCTGTAAGTGGAAGCGGTACTTCTACGGTAAATGTAGTAGTGAATTTTAGCGATGGAAGTTCGCAGACGTTTTCAGGGATCAGTCTTGCTGACTGGTATAATGGGCCTAGTTTTGCCATCCAGGGAATAGGAAGGATTAAAAAGCCCGGGGCTACTCCCGGTGCCGGTGATGATATTCCGTCTCCTGAGGGCGGAACCAATCCAAGATTATATCAGGCTGAACTGGCTATAGATGCCGCAAATCAGGCAAAACTAATACAAAGTGTAACGGTAACCAAAGCAAGTGGTTCAGGCATACCGAATATTTTTGCTTTTTCGGCAGATGCTTATTCGGATTGTATGCCTCCTGTATTGCAGGCCGTTTCCGGAATCACAGCCAATTCTGCTTTAGTCTCATGGACAGGCAGTGCTGCCAGTTATGATGTGTACCACAGTACTTCCAGCACAATACCGGCAAGCTCAGTAACACCTACTTATCCGGGAGTAACAGGAACAAGTACAACAATAGGAGGTCTTAATTCCAATACAACCTATTATTATTGGGTGAGATCCAACTGTAATACTGTAACCGGACAGAGTGTATGGTCTTTTGCAGGAACATTTAAAACGGCTTGTTCTACTTTCACGGTTCCTTATACAGAAAACTTTGATACGACAAGTACAGGTTCAAGCACCAATACCAATGCTCCAAGCTGCTGGGCATACCTGGAAACTCCTTCATTTTCGGGTTATGGCTATGTATCAACCTCCAATAGTTATTCAGCACCTAATTCTTACTACATGAATAACTCGAGTGCGACTACAGGCAGTCAGTTATTGGTTGCACCTCCAACGGTGAACCTTTCAGACGGGACCAAACGTGTGAGATTCTATGCAAAAGCCGGAGGAAGTAATTATACTTTATTGGTGGGAACACTATCGAACCCTGCGGATCCTGCATCCTTTACACAGATAGGAGCTCCTATTTCCCTTACAACTACGCATGCACAATATACCGTGAATATTCCTGCAGGTTCTGATTTGCAACTGGCATTTAAACACGGTTTAGGAGGTTCTTCACGTTCTATTTATATTGATAATATTACCGTTCAGAATATTCCTTCCTGCCTTGAGCCGACTGCGGTTGCGGTATCCAATCTTACAATGAACTCTGCAACAATTGGCTGGACTGCTCCTCTTTCGGTTCCTTCAAATGGATACGAAGTATACTACAGTACAACGAATACTGCACCTGATGCATCTACTGTCTTGAACGCTTCCAATTCTGTAACTTCTGCTACGACTTCTGCACCATTAAGTTCATTATCTTCTGATACCAATTATTATGTATGGGTAAGATCTGTATGCAGTGCTGCTGATAAAAGTATCTGGAGTGAAATGCTTACATTCAGAACAGGGTATTGCTTACCTTCATCTACTTCTCAGAATTCATGGCTTTCTGACTTCAGTTCTACAGGAGGACTTGTAGATATGGCTTATTCATCCGGTTCAGGTGTTGCAGGCGGATATCAGAATTTAACAACAACCAGTAACAAAATAATCAATGCTCCGGGATCCAGTACTTCCGTATCTTTTACGGCCGGTGGTCCTACATGTGGAATCGGGGTTTGGGTAGACTGGAATAATAATTTAACTTTTGAAGCTTCAGAAAGAATGTTTGTGACCAATACTTATGTTACAAGTACGTCGGGATCTATCACTGTACCTGCAGGAACACCTCTTGGATCTTATAGAATGAGAGTGGTGACTGATTATAACAGTACAGCCCCTTCAAACCCTTGTTCTGCTATTTCAAGAGGAGAATTTATTGATTTTACCTTTGAAGTGGCTACCTCTTTATCCACTTCGGAAACGAATCTGAAGAAAAAAGAAGTGAATGTATATCCTAATCCATTTAAAGATGTGCTTCATGTTGCAGATATTAAAAATGTAAAATCTGTAACAGTTACAGATGTAGCGGGAAGAGTAGTGAAAACTGTTGACAATCCCACTGCCGAACTTCAGTTGGGGGAATTGAGTGCCGGTTTATACTTAGTGACGATGAACTTTAAGGATGGTTCAAAATCAACAGTAAAAGCCATTAAAAAATAAAATTTTTTGAGTTAATAATTTCTGTAGGCAGCTGCATTCGTGCGGCTGCTTTTTTTTGTGATCAGTTTAATAATAACTGGACAAAATATTATCAGAAAATGTCCATAAAATTATTATACATTTGCACCGAAAACTATAATATCCATGAATAAATTTAAACTATTTTTTTTAATACCATTATTTTATTCCGAATTTTCCCAGGCTCAGCGAATTGATAAAGAAATAATCAGTTTCCAGCTTTTAAAAGAGCCGGTTTTTCCTACGGAACTTTCCAACAGAAATTACACGATTACGGTAAAGTCTCCCTACAATATTACAAAAGATGATGTCATCAGAATTTCAAAAGAAGACCACCAGAAAAAGATAGATAATTACCAGAATAATGTTGAAAATGCCAAGTATGAGCATCAGGAAAGATTAAAAGACTATGATGCTGAAGTAAAAAAACTTCAGGAAAAATACAAACTTGAATCTGCAGAATACAGTAAATTGTCAGCTGTTGAAAAGATTGCAGCAACCAATGGTGCTCCCGTACTAAGGCTTCCTTCAAGACCTATCCTTAATATTCCTCCGATGCCGGTGTACCAGCAGCCCGATCTGAGGGATGCTTTAATTGTGGATAACAAAATTCTGGCTTCTCAAATCGATGTGATTGGTTTTTCAAAAGGTGGAAATTATCTTGACATTGTGATTGAGATGGAAAGAACAAACTTTCAGGACAATCAGGGAAAAACTTTTGCCAATCAGCCTACAAAAATCACGGCGAAGCAGGACGGTGCCATAAAACTGGATAAAACCTACTTCTCAGATTTTGCTGAAATAGCAAGTGTTCCAACTAATGAAATTAATCTGAATGCTCAGGAAAAAAGATTCCTGCAAAGAACGATAGACCGCACAAGAAATATTATCAATGAAAACTTCGGGTATCAGACGATCAACTCTACAGTGACATTGGCGACGGTAAAAAACAAAGGAGAGTATGATGATCTGGAGAAAGCATATATCTATGTGACGACCAATCTGAAAAAACTTCAGGCAAAATCGGATTATGCACCGAACAAAATTGCCATGGAGAATATGCAGAAAGGAATTGATCTCTGGAAAACAGCTTTAACAAAAGTAAATTACAACGATAAAAAATCGCTTTACAACCAAAAGATTGGGGAGTATCTTTATTTTAACCTGATCAGATTGAATATTGCTTTAGGAAATTACCAGGAAGCAGAGAAATATTTAAATGAGTTACAGGAACATTTAGTAGATATTAAACTGTCCTACGATGCTAATCTTGAACTGAAAAGACTGGAAGAAAAAATTTATAATAACTAAAGAAAACGATATGATTAAACAGATTATTGCTTCGGCATTAATTACCGCTTCTGTGTACTCT
Source organism: Chryseobacterium sp. 2VB (assembly GCF_005503635.1). Taxonomy (NCBI): domain Bacteria; kingdom Pseudomonadati; phylum Bacteroidota; class Flavobacteriia; order Flavobacteriales; family Weeksellaceae; genus Chryseobacterium; species Chryseobacterium sp. 2VB. The sequence continues at coordinate 20,694 of NZ_SCNC01000019.1, read as the reverse complement.
TATGCACAGACGAAAGTAACAGAAGGAACAAAATTCACAGTGGATGCCAATCTTGAAACGGATGATAAACTGGTACTGGCAGATGATTACAATTCTTATATGTTCAGCGCTATCAATATTGACGGACTGATGAGAAATGTTTTCCCTCACAAGAAATTACTGATGAGAAAACTGGATCAGAACGGAAGTCTTGTGGATACTTATGTGAAAGATTATGCCAACAAAACGAATGGTGTTCTTCACAATTATCTGGGGTCACAACAGATTGATGATGATAAATTTATAGCATTTACGGAAGAGTATTTCGGAAAAGAAAACAGAAAAGAAGTATTCCAGCATGTTTTCAGCAGAAAGGAAGGGACTTTTACAACAAAGAGTATTGCAAAATACAGCATCGAGTCTACCAACAAATCAGGAACTACCTATGTTCTTTTCTCAGAAAACGGGAAATATGCAGCCATCTTCAATGACAGATATGCGAATAAAAAGACAGATAATGTCAATGACGTGCTGGTAATGGATTTAAGAACACTTTCTCCGGTCTGGAACAAAGAAATCACATTGAGCAATGATTATGTTGAAAAGTCTTTGACATTAACCAACTCAGCGAAAATCGTTCTATTACGTAAAGCCGCAGGCTGGAAAGAATCGTATAAGCTTGAACTGGTTTCCAATACTGAAGATAAAGACCTTCCGTTCGATGATAAATATATTCCTGAAAAGTTATATGCTTTCAGTAAAAATGATAGTGATTATCTGGTGACTTTTGGAAGGAAAAATGCAGCAGTTACCATTGGAGCAAGTACTTTCGGAACGGTAATGTACTATGATATGAAGTCTGGGAAAGCAGTCATCAGCAATACCAATCTGGCTGGAAGCAAAGACATGAGCGATGTGAAAGTCATTAAAACGATTGTAAAAGGGGATGAAACTTTAATGGCTGTTCAGCAGGAGACGGTAACAAGACCGATGCCTACAGCAATGAACCGTTTCCCGGACCCTGTATATTCTCTGGATGCAGGAATGCTGATCAAGTTTAATAAAGAAGGTGAGGTAAAACAATTTGTAGCGGCAGGCACTTCTACAGGAAAAAGAATTCATGTGGTGGAAGCTGGAGACAAACTTTATATTTCCGCTTTCTATCCTAAAGGAGCATTCGGGAATACAGGATTTTCTATGAAAGTTTTTGATTTCGCCAATCTGAAGCCTCAGGAAGTAAGCCTCGATTATAAAGGTAGAAATTTCTTCCAGAACTACGGTTTTGCAGATGGAAATATGATTCAGTACGTTCCGAATGTCAACAAAATGATGTTCCTTCAAAAGAGCAGCAAAGAGGTTCAGATGTTCAGTGTGTATAATTTTGTAAAATAATCGTATTTTAGAAAAAATTATCACATGCAGATTCAGTCGGTTTCTATAGAAGATTATATCTCAAAAATTCCTGAAGAGAGACAGGAAGCTTTTAAAAAACTTTTTGATACGGTGAACGACAACCTTCCGAAAGGTTTTGAAGACGCTTCAAATTACGGGATGATAGGCTGGGTAGTTCCTTTGACAACATATCCTGCGGGATATCACTGTGCACCCGGGACACCGCTGCCTTTTATCAATATTGCTTCCCAGAAGAATTTTATAGCACTCTATCATATGGGGCTGTATTCCAAACCGGAACTTCTGGATTGGTTCGTAGGAGAGTATCCCAAACATTCGAAGAAAAAGCTGGATATGGGTAAATCCTGTGTCCGCTTCAAAAAAACAGAAGATATTCCTTTTGAACTGATTGCCGAGCTGAGTCAGAAAATGACGCCTGATGACTGGATAGGAATTTATGAATCACAGTATAAGAAATAAAAAGAACCCTGAAATCTATTTGATTTCAGGGCTTTTTTTTATGCTGGAAGCTGGAGGATGGGAGTAGGAAGTTATATTTGTGTTTAAAAACTATCAGTTGTTATTCCTTGATGAGCAATCTGAATATTAAAAAGTTAATTAAATGGTGTGTATTTATTCATCGACATCCAGAAACTTCCATCCTCCAGCTTCCCTCTTCCAGCTAAAAATGGATATCCCAGATTCCTGCTTTTCTTTCAAGCTCAATCAGAGCGGCTGCATTATCTGCAAGAACCTCATAATAATCTTTTCGAACGCTGTTATAAGTTCTCTGGGCATTCAGTACTTCAAGGATAGAGCTTTCTCCTCTTTTGTAACTATAAATGATTCCTTCCAGAATACTTTTGGCCTCAGAAAGCATTCCGTTATGAAATTGTCTGAGCTGTTTCTGAGTGGCTGTGTATTGCTGAAAAGCCTGCATTACCTCAGCTTTTATCTCCTGTTCGATCTGTTTATACTCAACTTCCGCCTGCGAATGGGCCATTTCTGCAATTTTCAATCCGGCATTTCTTCGGTTGGAAAATTTTAAAGGAATACTGATGCCCATTTTTACAGCATTTACAGTGGGAGAAGGTGCCATTTCATTCGTTGCTTCAGTATGTCGTTCTGCTCCGGCACTGATGCCCAAATCTATGACACGATTAGCTTTTTCAAGGCTGATCTGGCTTTTGGCAACTTCTGTATTTTGCTTGGCTGCCAATAAATCTGCTCTTTCATTCAATGCCTGAAGAATCAGATCGTCAATGCTGAAATCTCTGTTGAAGGTATTAAAATCTCCGGTAACATCTCTGCCAGTTATTTTGCTGTCTCCAAGAAATACAGATAAACCGGTGAGAGCCTGCTGCTCTGCACTTTCAGCCTGATATACTTCATTGAGCAAAGAAGCTGCTTCCAGCTTACTCTGTTTGGAAGTGACCCATGTTATCGTTCCCAATTTATACCGGATACTGTCGGATTTTGCCAATTGCTGCATGTTTTGATAAGAATCCTGCTGTACTTCAAGCAAAGCCTTGGATTTTAAAGCCTCAATATATCCTAAACTGGCATCTGCACGAAGATTCCTGAAAAAATCCTGCAATTGTATTTTGCTCAGCTCCGATTGATTTCTTGCCAGATTTACCCTGGCCTTTCTTTTACCGCCCAATTCAAGTGTCCAGCCAAGTGAGGCACCATACACATAACCCATACTTTGTCTTACCCCGTTATTGGTGGTTTCCATTTCCAGCTCAGGATCAGGAAACATATTAGCGGTCTGAATAGCTGCTTCGGACATGCTTACATTGTATTTTTGAGAAGCGTAGCCTAAATTTTTATTTCCTACAAGACTCAGGTATTCTTCAAAGGGCAAAAGCTCTTTTTCCTGTGCTTTCATCCCGGTGATGCTGAGCAATACGACAGATAATATGATAAAACGAACTCTAATTTTCATCTGATTCTAAATTTTGTTTTTTGTTTCGGCGTTCAGCCATAAAATAAATAGCCGGAAGCACGAATAAGGTTAAAATAGTAGAGAACATCAGCCCATAAACAATTACTGTTGCCAGTGGACGCTGTACATCAGAACCGATTCCTGTGGCCAATGATGCCGGAAATAATCCGATGACAGCAACCGTCGCGGTCATCAGTACAGGTCTGAAACGGTCTTTTGCACCTTTGATGGCAGCATCTTTCAGTTCATATCCTTTCTTCCGCAGATCATTGATATGAGAGATCATGATCACTCCATTCTGGATGGCCACTCCAAAGAGAGCGATAAATCCTACTGCAGAAGATACATTCAGAGACATTCCGCGGATATTGAGTGCCAGCATTCCCCCAAATAGAGCCAGCGGAACGATAGACATCAGTACCAAAGCCTGCCTGAAATCTCCAAAGGCACCGTACAGCAGAAGAAACATAATAGCTAATGCCAGCGGAACAATAAATGCCAGCCTTGAATAGGCTCTGTTTTGATTTTCAAACTGTCCGCCCCATTTGATCTGGTATTTTTCATGATCGTATTGGATATCTTTTTCAATTTTATCCTGTGCATTTTTCAGGAAAGAAGAAAGATCGGTTCCTCTTAAATTCAGCTTTACCGTAAGATGTCGTTTATTCATTTCTCTGGTAATGGTACTTTCACCTGTACTTAATTTCACTTCTGCTACCTGTGATAAAGGTATTTTGGCTCCGGAAGCTGAAGTCAGCATCAGATTTCCGATTTTATCCGGAGTATCGCGGCTGTCTTCTGTGTAACGGCATGAAATATCATATACTTTATTGCCGATAAAGATCTGGGAGATGGCTTTTCCTCCCAATGCCACTTCAATAAGGTCGGCCACATCTGCTACATTCAGTCCGTACTGAGCAATTTTATCTCTGTTGGCAATAATCTGCAGTTGAGGTAGCGGTGGCTCCTGATCAATGGCAAGGTCTGCCGAACCCGGAATTGTATGTAATGTAGACAATACATTTTCTGCAATTCTTCTGGTTTCTTTAAAATCTTCTCCATATACTTTTACCACCAGCTCACTGTGCGCTCCGGAGATTTTGTCCATGACTCCATCAATCATAGGTTGTGAAAATCCGACGGTGAATCCCGGCATGTCCTTATAATCTGCAGCAAGTTCTTTGATGAGGTCTGCTTTTGTTTTTCCCGAAGGCCATTCGCTGTAAGGTTTTATTCCGACCGATACCTCAAAGTGGGAAGCGGTCCATGGGTCGGTACCATCATCATTACGTCCTGCCTGAACCATCATATAGGTAATTTCAGGATGTTTCAGTGTGCGGGCACGTAAAGTATCACTCATTTCTTTTGACTTGGCTAAAGAAATTCCGGGTGGAAGCTGTACCTGCAGCCATATAGAGCCTTCATCCAGTTCAGGTAAAAAATCTTTTCCTACATGCCAGGAGAGAATTCCGGCAGATACTAAAACAATCATAATGGGAATGAGAACTCTTTTAGGAGTCTGCATTATTTTTTCAATGCTTTTTCCATAGGCTTTGCTGAGTTTCTCCAGCCATTTATTGTGATAGATCTTCTGTGGTTTCCGATAAATCACATAGGCTAATCCCGGGATAAGAAGTAATGCTACAGCAAGGGCTCCCAACAGAGCATATCCAACAGTAAAAGCCATGGGGGTAAATAATTTTTTTTCTACTCTTTCAAAAGCAAATAATGGAAGGTAAGCCGTAATGATAATGATGGTGGAAAAGAAAATAGGTTTTGCCACTTCAATCACTCTTTGGGTAATTGTTTTTTCTTCCAGCGTTTCTTCAGAATTCTCTTCCCGTTTCCTCAGGATGGTTTCAAGCATGACGATGGCTCCGTCTACAATGATTCCAAAATCAATCGCTCCCAGTGAAAGAAGATTGGCCGGTATATTGGTAAAATGCATTAATATAAAAGCGAATAATAAAGAAAGCGGAATGGTAATCGCTACCAGTAACGCTCCCCGCCAGCTTCCCAGAAATACAATCAGCACAATAATAACCAAAACAATTCCTTCGGTAAGGGTATGAGAAACTGTGGTAAGCGTTGTTTTTACAAGATCTGTTCTGTCCAGAAAAGGGTGGATCTTTACTCCGGGTGGAAGTGTTTCGTTATTCAGTTCTTCAATCGCTTCATGCACACCTTCCAGTACCTCGGAAGGATTTTGTCCTCTTAGCAATAGTACAATTCCTTCCACACTTTCAGAATAATTACGGTTTCGGTCTGTGTAGCCAAGAACTCCTTTTCTTTCAAGGTTTCCGTATTTCAGTGTTCCAACATCATTCAGGAAAACAGGAACCCCATTCTGGGTTTTCACTACAATTTTTCCCAGATCATCCAGGTCTTTTACCAAACCTATTCCACGGATGACATAAGCCAGGTTTCCACGGGGAAGCATACTTCCTCCGGCACTGACATTGTTTTTGGAGATTGTTTCGGTAACTTCTGACAGGGATAAACCGTACTGTTCAAGCTTATGCGGATCCAGCTCAATCTGGAACTGGGTGGTAATTCCTCCGAAATTGGTGACATCAGCAATTCCTGAAACCTGTTTGATTCGGGGGATAATGACAAATTTCTGTAAATCTGTCAATTCCCGCAGACTGTGGCTTTTACTTTCAATAATGTAACGATACACTTCGCCGATGGGAGAGGTAAGGGGATCTAATCCTGGCTGTGCCCCATAAGGAAGTTCCACATCAGTCAGTCTTTCCTGGATACGCTGCCTTGCCCAGTAATCATCTATCCCGTCATCAAAAACTATCGTAATAATTGACAGTCCGAAGGTACTTTTGCTTCGCATCACATGCATTCCGGGAAGTCCGTTCAGAGATCTTTCCAAAGGAATGGTAATTTGCTGTTCTACTTCTTCGGCGGCCAGGCCCGGAACCTGCGTTACCACCTGGGAAGTGACATCGGCAATATCAGGATAGGCTTCTATGGATAATCTGGTCCAGGAATAGTATCCGAAGAATCCCAGTAAAAGGAAGAGGGCAAGCATCAGCCATCTCTTCTGTATAGAGATTGTCAGTAATTTCTTCATAGTTTTTCATTTACATTATTTTGTATCAGGCATATAAATTCCGCCTTCGGTCATGATGGTTTCTCCGGGTTTTAATCCTGATATGATTCTTACAGTTTTTTCATCGGTTTCTCCCGTTGTCACAGAACGTCTGGTAAATTGGCTTTTTCCTGTTTTTATCCATACATATTGTGAACTGTCCTCCTGCATTAAGGCCGTTACAGGAATCATCATCGTCTTTTCAGGGGTTGTTGAGAAGTTTACGGTGGCGTACATTCCCGGCTTTAATTTTCTGTCCGGATTATCGCATTCAATAAGAACTTTAATGCTTCGGGTATCTTCATCCACCATTTCATTGATGTGGTATACTTTTCCGGTAATATTTCTGTCGGGATAGGCGCTTACTTTTACAGAAACCTGGTCGCCAATATTGACAAAGCGGATGTCTTTTTCCTTTACATCACCGGAAATCCAGACTTTTGATAATTCTGCGATGATCACGACCGGATCTGCATCTCCCTTCAGATATTGGCCGTTGACAATTTTGTTGGAAATAATTTCTCCGTTAATGGGTGCTCTTACAATAAGCGGACTTCCTATGCTTCCGCCTTTGCTGTTATAGACCTTCAGGGCAGAAGATGCATTGGAAAGGGATGTTTTTTTATTTTTAAAATCGGTTTCCGCTTCGTCCAGCTCTTTCTGGATACCGACTCCGTGTTTTACGAGGTCCTGCTGGCGTCTGTAATTTTTTTCTGCAAGCTGTACATCATTCAGAGCATCCGTGTAATCTTTCTGAACTGAAAAATAATCTGATGAAAGGATTTCAAAAAGCGGGTTTCCGGCAGAAACATTCTGTCCAAGCTGAATAAAAGATTTTGTAATTCTTCCGGAAAAAGGGCTGGCAATTTCCGCATAATGATTGGGGATTGCCTGGATTGTTCCCGCTGAAATTACACCGTCGCTGTGTTCCTGTTCGGTTACCATCTGTGTTTTAATTTTTTTGAAAACCGGATGGCTTTCCGGAATGGTGATCTGGTTACCTTTTGTTATAATTTCCGGTTCTTTGTTTTGCTGAGGTGCATTGTCTTTACAAGAGGCTGCAAAGAGAATAATACTACTTAAGATTATTTTTTTCATGATCTTAATACAATTGAGTGCTGTTGCTGATTTTTACTTTTTCTTTGTTATTTTTCCTGGCACTGAACCATTTCTTGCTTCTTGCTTCTTTCTGAGAGGATAGGGTAGGCCTCAGGAATATATTGGTAGATACAATGAAGAGAACTGTGATAAAGGCTTCCAGAGGATATCCCAAAGCGCATAATGCGCCTATGGCTGCTGAACACCATAATGTGGCTGCTGTATTTAATCCTCTTACGGTAAGGCCGTCTTTCATGATAACACCGCCGCCAAGGAAACCTATTCCACTGACGATGTAAGAAGTGATTCGGCCGGCTGCATCGCCACCAATTCTGATGGCAATCAGTACAAATGCTGCAGAACCGATACATACCAGAGTGTTGGTGCGGAGACCTGCATTTTTTTTGCGCCACTGTCTTTCGAAGCCAATACCGGCTCCCAGACAAAATGCGGTAAGGAGACGAAGGGTAAATTCGAATGTATTCATAACTTTTCCTGTTTTTGTAAGCTTTTCTGCTGTACGGGAAAAGTGAGTACAACTAAAGCTTTTAAAATTGATAATTACTGTAAGGATCTGAGTCCATATTGCTTTATTTTTTACTGTGCAAAAGTAAAACTGACTGCCCTTTTTTGCCGTTAGAAAAGCTTTAGAATGTGATTAGAAAATCATTAGAGAAAGTTCCTTCCTGTTTTTTTGATGATTCTGCAGGAAATGGTTGTTTATTATATCCTTTTAATATGTGTAAACTGTACCCATGATAAGCGATAAAATTTCAATACATTTGGAGGCTGATTTTTGTATGATGAATTTTACAATCTGTCATATGAAATAAAAGCTTGTTTAATCCCGGAGACTTCCTTCCAATATCTTTTGAATTATATATTGTAGAAATGAAAAAATCAAACTTAGCAATACCGGCTACGCTTTTAGCGATTATCTGTGTGCAGGGAGGAGCCTCCATTGCAAAACAGCTTTTTCCTGTAATCGGAGCGATTGGTACGGTTACTTTAAGAATTGTACTTTCTGCTGTTTTGCTTACTTTGATTAACCGACCTAAGTTTTTACAATTTAACAGTCAGAAATGGAAATACTGTGCAATCTATGGAGTTGGATTGGCTGCAATGAATCTTATTTTCTATATGGCGATTCAAAGGATTCCGCTGGGATTGGCTGTTACTGTGGAATTTGCCGGGCCATTATTTCTCGCATTGGCATTGTCACGTAAACTGTTGGATGTCGTGTGGGCATTACTGGCCTGTGTGGGAATTTTGTTAATTGTTCCATGGAAAAATGATCATGTCGATTTGTTAGGACTTGGATTGGCCTTTCTGGCAGGGATGTTCTGGGCCCTGTATATTGTAATGGGTGGAAAGGTTTCCAAAATAATGGATGGAAAAGATGCGGTTACCACCGGGATGATATTTGCCAGTCTTGTCATTATTCCCTTTACCATCTGGGATGGAGCCGTTTTCAATCTTACTCCTGCTATTTTTATAAAAGGACTTGGCGTGGCTGTTCTTTCGAGTGCTTTGCCCTTTTCACTGGAAATGATGGCCTTGAAAAAACTTCCTGCAAAGACTTTCAGTATTCTGATGAGTCTGGAACCTGCATTTGCAGCGCTTTCCGGATTGGTTTTTCTTGCTGAAGAATTATCTTTTTTACAATGGATTTCTATTGCCTGTGTAATTACAGCGAGTATCGGAACGACCGTTTTCAATAAGAAATCTCTTTCTCATGAGTAAATAAGAAATTTTTAAAACCATTAAGTAAATGAAGGTTGTAAGGAAAGTTAAGATTCAAATACATTTGAATGAAGTTTCTGATCAATTACTGGGTGATAAACTCTACCTTAAAAGTAGTTTTATTCTGTTCTGATACAACTTTGATTTTTGCATTGTGAAGGTGAATAATTTTCTCCGTGAGAAATAATCCTATTCCATGACCTTTTTCACGTTTGGAGTTTTCACTTCTGTAAAAAGGCTCGAAAATATGCTGTAAATCTTCGTTGGTTATGCTATTTCCGATATTGGTAAAACTGATTGTAAGAATTTTTGAATCCGTATTAACATCAATCAGGCAGGTATGTTGCGGAGAATATTTACAGGCATTGTCGATAAGATTGTTAAAGGCCACCTGAAGAAGATATTCATTTCCCTGAATGATAAGCTGTTGTTCTTCCACGGAATCTTCGATGTTCAGAGAAACTTTATATCCTGAATTTTCTTTGGTGATTTTGGTATAAGATTCCAGAAGAACCTCGTCAAGACGTACTTCCGAAAAACTGATCTCATTGGGATCATAGCTTGCTTTGGCGAGATCCATTAAGCTATTGGACAGTTTTACCATATTCCGGGCATCATCCAGCGCGAATTGAATGGTTTCCTGATATTCTTCCCTGGTTTTATCTTTTACAGAAGCCAGTTCCAGTTCGGTGATGATAGCTGATAAAGGCGTTCTCAGTTCGTGTGAAATATTGGATACAAAATGTTTTTGCGAATCAAAGGAATTTTCAAGCCGTTCCAGCATTCCATTGAAGTTTTCAGCAAGCTCATTAAGTTCGTCTTTTTCTTTGGTTGTTTTCAGACGTAACTGTAATTTCCCGGCGGTTATTTTTTTTATCTGAGTAACCATGTCCGTCAGTGGACTCAATGCTTTTTTGGAAAGAAATATTCCGGCCAGATAAATCAAAATCAGAATAATGAAAAACGAGATGAGACTGATGGTAAGAAGATGAGTAAGATAATCATATCCGTACTGATCATAAGCTGCCGCAGTTACCGCATACGTTTTTCCTTCATAATGATACACGATTCCAATGACCTGCAGATCATTGAGAAAGAAATTAATTTTCTTTTTTTGAAATATCTTAGAAAGCATTTCCGAAGTTTCCTTTACATAATCTACTTTGGCGTCATCATGATAAACCAGCTCCTTATTACTGTCATAAATCGCTACCTGAACTTCGTTAAGCGTTCTGGTATTGTTTTTATAAAGCTTGTGCATTTCCTGCTCGGGGAGTGAGCTTCGGAAAAATAAATCGGCCTTGGCAATCGCTTCATTTTGAAGTTCGCTGTAAAAAGATTGTTCTCTGGCTTCTTTGGATGAATAATAGATCGAAATACTGTAAATACTTAAAAGCATTGCAGTGATTAAGGTAAAAAGCAGGGTAAGTCTGGTTCTTATTTTCATCCGGATGTTTTTAATTTATCTCAATGCTTACTGTACAATACCTGTTTCGTAGTCTTTTTTAAGAATAAATCCCATACCGGCTTTGGTATGGATCAGTTTGGTTTCAAAATCTTTATCTATTTTTTTTCGTAGATAATTGATATAGACATCAATAAAGTTGGTCCCCGTATCAAAATGAGTTTCCCACACTTTTTCTGCAATTTCACTTCTGGAAAGCACTCTTTCTGAATTTTCCATCATGAATTTTAAGAGATTAAATTCTTTCGGGGTCAATTTTATAGGCGTATGATCACGGCTCACGGTTTTTTGTTCCAGATTCATTTCAATACCTTCATATGTAAGAACAGAAATCTTTTGGTGGGGCTGTTGTGAAAATCTTTTCAGAAGTACTTTGATCCTTGCCACCAGTTCACGCATTTCAAAAGGTTTGGTGAGATAATCATCAGCTCCGGCATCAAATCCTTCCAGCTTATCATCCGTAGTTCCCAATGCAGTAAGCATAATGACAGGAAGATTGGGTTTTAAACTTTTGATTTCATTACAGAATTCAAGACCGTCTTTTTTTGGTAATACAATATCTGTCACCACCAGATCAAAATGGGTCTGTAAAGCCAGCTTCAGACCGGTATTTCCATCGTAAGCTGCAGTGACCTCAAACTCTGCTTCCTGAAATCCCTTTGCAATCAATTTTGAAAGTCTGTCGTCGTCTTCAATTAATAAAATATGGGGCATAAGATTCCTGGAGTGTTTGGGTTGGTGTGAAGAATAGATCAATATTCCCACAAATGTAATGATTTCTATTTTGTAATTTTGGTTCCGAAAATAGAATCGAATGTTTGAACTTAGATTAAAAAAGAGGTCTGTGGCTGGATTTTTATACGCTCTGATGTTATTATTGGTACAGTGTAATAATAATGTTTCGGTAAGTACTATAGATCTCAAAAACGGAGACCTGCTTTTTGTAACTGCAAAAGAAACAGGGCTTTCCGGAGCGATTAATAATGTAACTCAAAAACAAAAAACAGCTTCATTTGATCATATAGGAATTCTGGAAAAAGAGGGCCGCAAAATGTTTGTTTTGCATGCTGCACCAACAGGTGGTTCTCAGAGACAGGATTTAAAAGACTTTATGAAAGATCAGAAAGAAGAAGGTCAGGAAGTGATTATTTACCGGTTAAAACCGGAATATCAGAAAGCAATTCTTGAAGCGGTTAAAAAAGCGAATTCCATGCTGGGAAAACCTTACAATTTCAATTATATCCTTGATGAAAATTCCTATTACTGTTCAGATTTTGTGGAAAGAGCTTTTCGGAACGAACATATTTTCAAACTGGAGCCCATGACATTTATTGATCCGAAAACAGGAAAAACAAACACATTCTGGGAAGAATTTTATACTAAGAAAAATCTCAAAGTCCCTGAAGGTGAGCCTGGTTGCAACCCAAACGGACTGGCCGGTTCTTATAAATTAGAAAGAATAGGAAACTATTAAAACATAAGAGAAGCTCAACAGGCTTCTTTTTTTATGTTAAATTTTTAAAAATATTAGTCTACTAATTTTGTGGACTAATATTTTTTTATATTTTTGTCACAGATTTAAAAACAAAAGTGTCATATGATCTGACAGAGTTTAACCCAAAAATGTTTAGCAATGATTACACCTAATCCCGGCTTGCAGGTTTTACAAAATAAAATTAACCTGCCTAAAAAAGAATTGTTATTGGAAATAGAGTTGAATGGTAAAATGAAATTTGAACATTTGATGAATACGATCTACAATCAATTTGGCATTTGTCATAGAGTGTTATCTGCTAACGTAGAGTATGTGAACGGGTACAGTTTCGGTTCAGTACAGTTATATATTAATGTCAATTCAGAAGATTTTCAGCAGCTTGAAGTCTATCTGAATAAAAATAAACTTATCAATACGACGGTAGAATATACCTGCAGAACATATTTTTAAGTGAGATTCATATAGTTTTAATTACTCAAAGCGTCCGGTTTTACCGGGCGCTTTTTATTTGCCACTATAACAGATTTAAATGACGAATCAAATTGCTGCAGAACAGAGGTGCCTCAAGGGTGTCATTCTGAGCGAAATGAAATGTAGTGAAGAATCTTATATATTTGATTGGCAATAAGATTCTTCCTTCGTCAGAAATCAAAGATTCGACGTAGTCAGTGACAGAAGTAAAACAAAAAAGCGCTCAGATATCCTGAACGCTTTTGAATAAAATTTTTGGTTTATCCCTTTAGTTAATACCTGAGATTAATAATTAACAAGGTTTTCTTATTGATAACCCTTCGACAAGCTCAGGTGACAGCCCTAAAACCAACCGAAATTTTTAAACATTGTCAGGCTGCGCCTGACGAAGCCATTATTTAAAGGATTAGCTCGATAAAATAATTTTAGATTCTTTCAATGTCAGCACCAATAGCTCTTAGCCTTCCATCAATATTTTCATATCCTCTGTCGATCTGCTCGATATTGTGGATAATAGATTTTCCTTCCGCAGAAAGTGCAGCAATAAGAAGGGCGTTTCCGGCTCTGATATCCGGGGAAACCATTGTTGTCCCTCTTAACGGAGCTTCCTGGTTCAATCCGATTACCGTAGCTCTGTGCGGATCACATAAAATGATCTGAGCACCCATATCAATTAATTTATCCACAAAGAACAATCTGGATTCAAACATTTTCTGATGAACCAGAATACTTCCTTTGGCCTGTGTAGCCACTACTAAAATAATAGATAATAAATCAGGTGTAAATCCAGGCCATGGCGCATCCGAAATCGTAAGGATAGAACCGTCAATAAATTTCTGGATTTTATAATGCTCCTGGGCAGGAATATAGATATCATCACCGCTTTGTTCAAGCTGAATTCCCAGTTTTCTGAAGGTATTCGGAATTACCCCAAGCTGGTTCCAGTTTACATTTTTGATGGTGATTTCAGATTTTGTCATGGCTGCAAGACCAATCCATGAACCGATCTCTACCATATCCGGAAGCATGGTATGCTCAGTACCTCTCAGATATTCAACCCCTTCAATAGTAAGAAGGTTGGATCCGATTCCTGAGATATTGGCTCCCATTCTGTTCAGCATTTTACATAATTGCTGAAGATAAGGTTCACAGGCAGCATTGTAGATTCTTGTTTTTCCTTTAGCCAAAGCGGCTGCCATTACAATATTGGCAGTTCCGGTTACAGAAGCTTCTTCCAATAAGATGAATTTTCCTCTCAGTTCCTTAGCTTTTAAAGAATAGAAATATTCCTCCTCATCATAATTGAATTCAGCACCTAATTCAACAAGTCCCTGAAAGTGAGTATCCAATCTTCTTCTCCCGATTTTGTCACCTCCGGGAGTAGGCATATAAGCCTCTCCATAACGGGCAAGCATTGGTCCCATCAGCATAATGGATCCGCGTAGTTTGGCTCCGTCTTTTTTAAACTCGTTAGATTTTATATAATCAAAATTGACCTGATCCGCTTTGAAAGTATAATCTCCCTGTCCGTTTTTGGTAATTTTTACTCCAAAATCTCCAAGAATTTCAATCAGTCTGTTCACATCATGGATATCAGGAATATTTTTAATTCTTACCTCTTCGTCCGTCAGAAGAACCGCACATAAAATTTGTAGAGCCTCATTTTTGGCTCCTTGTGGAGTTATTTCACCCTGCAGTCTTTTTCCTCCTCTTATTTGAAATGTTCCACTCATTATTTTCTGTTTTTATGATTGTTATTATGCCTTCTTTTGTTGGGCTGGTTATTATTTTTATTATTGCTGTTGTTCCTGTTGTTGTTATTGTTGTTCCTGTTGTTGTTATTGCTGGTGTAATAAATTTTACTCTTTTCAAGAGAATCTATTCCGGTAAGATCCAGCCTGTTTTCAGACAGTTCTTTCAGGTGGCGGAAAATAACATCATCCGTCACATGTTCTTTATTATAGACATTATAAGACTTCTTCATATTGTTGGCAATTACCTCGATAAGGGCTTCTTTTTCATCACCCGTTTCCAGTTCGATTGCTTTTTCTATCAATTGAAGAATACTTTTTCCGTAGAACTTAAAGTCACCTTGAAGTTTTGGGTATTCCATTCTTTTAGGCTTTTCCGCCAGCTGTTCCATCGTTGGGAACGGATAAGGAGAATCTACATCCAGATCATAGTTGGCAAGAATAAAAAGATGGTCCCAAAGTTTATGTTTATAATTTTCCTCGTCGCGAAGTTGTGGGTTTCTCTGACCCATAAAATCGATGATTGCCATAGCCATTTCATTCCTTTCTTCTTTGGAAGGAAGTTCTTTGCAGCGCTCAACCAACTGTTGTATAATTCTGCCATATTCCGGCATATGAAGCTGAGTTTTTTGGGTGTTGTATTCCATAGTATGCAAATATATGCATTAAAAGAAAAATTGTCTCGGGAATCTCAAAAATTTATGATTTTTTAATGAAAAAAGTTGAATGCCTTTCATCTTGATTTATTAGGTAAAATGAAAATATTTCCCGTTTATTTGATTTTGTTTTTAATAAAATTGTATCTTGTTTAATAGATTGATAATTAATTACAGCGATGAAAAAAACAAACTTTTTCCTTTCACTACTGGCTTTAGCATTAATAAGCTCATGCCGTACAAGTGATGAATTAATGACAGAACCTACCAAGCAGGAAGAGGTTCATAACAAAACAGTGAATGTGACCAATCATGATGGCCGGCCTTTCAGTACAGGAAGCGGTTCAGGTTCCACACAAAGTAAATTCGTAGCCGGACCGGGTGGCGGAGTTCTTATGCAGGGCTTCTACTGGGATGTTCCAGAAGGTGGTAACTGGTGGAATACCGTTAAAGACAAAATAACAGCGTGGTCCAATGCCGGAATTGGGGCAGTATGGCTGCCGCCGGCATCAAAAGCACAAAACGGTGCATATTCTATGGGGTACGATCCTACAGATTATTATGATTTTGGAGATTTTAATCAGAATGGAAGCACAGAAACCCGTTTCGGATCCAGAGCCGAACTGGAAGCATTGATTACGAAGGCTCATGCCGAAAATATGCAGGTATACGCAGATATTGTAATCAATCATAACAGTGGAGGACAATCTGAAGCCAATCCTTTTACAGGAACCAATACCTGGACCAATTTTTCTGGAGTGGCATCAGGGAAATTCCAGAGAAACTATAATGATTTTTACAAAAATGCTTATGGAAATAATGATGAAGGAGCTTTTGGCGGTTTTCCGGATTTATGCCACGCGAATCCTCATGTGCAGGACTGGCTTTGGGGAAGAGATGATTCTGTCGCTAAATATTATAAAAATGTGATGAAATTTGATGGCTGGAGGTTTGATTACGTTAAAGGGTTCGGGCCATGGGTTGTTAACACCTGGAATTCTAACGTAGGTGGATTTTCTGTCGGGGAATTATGGGATTCAAATGTCAACACATTGGAATGGTGGGCCAATAATGCCAACAGTTCCGTATTTGATTTTGCGGCCTATTATAAAATGGATGAAGCCTTTGATAATGGTAATTTAAATGCTTTGAATGATGATATGATGTGGAAAAGAAATCCATACAAAGCAGTCACCTTTGTTGCCAATCATGATACCGATATCATCTACAATAAAATGCCGGCATATGCCTATATCTTAACCCATGAAGGTTATCCTACCATTTTTTACAGAGATTATGAAGAATGGTTAAATAAGGAACGACTGAACAATCTGATCTGGATTCACAATAACAAAGCCACCGGAACAACTTCTATTCTCTACACCGATAATGATGAATATATTGCAAGACGTAACGGTTATAATGGTAATCCGGGACTTGTAGTTTACATCAATACGTCTTCAAACTGGCAGGAAAGATGGATAGAAACCAACTGGAGCAGCCAGCAGATCAAAGATTTTACAGGGAACTCAAGCTGGTACCCAACAACTCAGGGAGATAAATGGGTGAAAATCCAGTGTCCGCCGAATTCTTATTCTGTGTGGTCGCTGAATTTATGAGTAATGAGCAATGAGTAATTATTGATAATTGATTAAGCTGGTAAGAGACTGCTCTTCAGTTTAATTTTTATTAAACATTAAACAAGCAAAACTATACGTCTTATTTATCATTCCGTAGGAATATCTATACAAAGCATTAATATTGTAGGAAATTCTTACGGAATGATCTTTTTATAAGTTAAATGAAACGGTGTAAGAATCATTAATTACACCTGAATAAATTTTTTCTTCTGATGAAGGTCCGGTAAATAACATTTCTGATTGGCCAGTTTCATCCTGTTTCTGGAAATAAGATCATAAGCCTTGTCCCTTAAAAATGCCGGAATGATTTTTCCGATAAACGAAAGTTTATATATGCCTCCCAACAAGTTAGCAATTTCCAGTACTGCCTTTGACTTGATCAGATAAAACCGTCCGGGTTTCCACAGATACATAGTATTGAATACATTGGTTTCCAGTCCTCTTTCGGATAAAAACTGCTGTCCGAAATCAGATTGAAGAGAAGCGAACATGAACTGGTCTTTATTGTCCCGCTCCAAAATCCATTGTACCCAGAAATTGCAGACTCCGCAATCTCCGTCAAAAAATACAATATGCTTATTTTCCCAATTTTCCATGACGTTATTTATTAAATAGAATTCTCCTTTCCGTGTCTTCTTTTACTTTTTTGAAATAATGGATAAGATCTGCACGCTGTTCATCCGATAATTTAGCATTCTGATGTCCTAAATAATAGGATTCAAGCGGCATCTCTTTTTTTTCAACCATTTCTATACATTCCTCAAGTTTATGAAGCTGTCTTTTAGGTTCATACACTGCAAAGGTAGAAAAATTAAGATGATTCCTGCCCTCGTCAATATGATTTTTTACCCACCATGACATCGGGGAGATATTGCTGTACCATGGATACTTTGTTTCATTGGAATGACAGTCATAACATGATGTTCTGATTGTATGCGCTATCTTTTCAGGAGTATTTTTAATTTTCAGAAAATCCATACCGGGAGTTGGCGGCGGATTTCTTTTATCGATAGGAAAAAATTGTATGATGATAAATACAACGAGAAGGACAACAATTATTTTTTTCATAGCGGATGTTCATGTTTTATAAATATAAAGATAGTTAATTTATTTTTAGTGAAAGAAAGTAGAAGCTGGAAGAAGGAACAGCTTCCAAAAATGTTGTAATAGTGTATTTTTTAGCAATTAATATGTTATTTTCATGGTGACGCCAAACATCCTCCTTTCAACTTCCTTCTCCCTTTACATTCTTACGTTGAGTAATTCTAAATTGGAAGGTATACTGTTGTTTTTATTGTAAGTTAATCTTAAAAATTACTAACTTAATACCACAATTCTGACCAGATATTGTGCCGTTGAAAATATTTGTTTATAGTTTTTAACTATCATTGAAATAAAAATTAATAGATTGTATTTATTAAACAAACGTTGTAGGTTTGTGATGTTCTTAGAGTACAATTGGAAACTGTATTAATCAACATAAAAAATAAATAAACGACAATGGAAAAAGATTTGAATGACATCAGTAAATGCCCGTTTCACAACGGAACAATGAAGAAGAATGTAGCAGGAGGAGGAACTCAGAATTCTGATTGGTGGCCTGATCAGCTTAGAGTAGATCTTCTGCGCCAGCATTCTTCACTTTCAGACCCTATGGATAAGGATTTTGATTATGCCAAAGCATTCGAAAGCCTTGATCTGGAGGCTGTAAAAAAAGACCTTCATGCATTGATGACAGATTCTCAGGATTGGTGGCCGGCCGACTTTGGTCATTATGGCCCTCTGTTTATCCGTATGGCATGGCACAGCGCCGGCACGTATCGTGTAGGTGACGGAAGAGGTGGAGCAGGAGCTGGGCAACAGCGTTTCGCACCGTTAAACAGCTGGCCTGATAACGTAAGTCTTGATAAAGCACGAAGATTATTGTGGCCCATCAAACAGAAATATGGAAGAAACATCTCATGGGCAGACCTTCTGATCCTTACGGGGAATATCGCTCTTGAATCCATGGGCTTTAAAACATTTGGGTTTGCGGGAGGACGTGCAGATGTCTGGGAACCGGATTCCGATGTCTATTGGGGATCTGAGAAGACATGGCTTGGAGGTGATTTACGGTATGCTCACGGTTCGGAGGGAGTAGCAGAAGGACATTCGGCGGTTCTTCCTACCGATGATGATGCAGACGGAGATATTCATTCAAGAAACCTTGAAAATCCGTTGGCTGCTGTACAAATGGGACTTATTTATGTAAACCCTGAAGGTCCGGACGGAAATCCTGACCCTATTGCTGCTGCTAAAGACATCCGTGATACTTTCGGACGTATGGCGATGAACGATGAAGAAACCGTTGCTTTGATTGCCGGAGGACATACTTTCGGTAAAACCCATGGAGCAGGTCCGGCAGATCATGTAGGAAAAGAACCTGAAGGAGCCGGAATTGAACAGCAGGGATTAGGATGGGCAAGTACGTATAAGTCTGGTAGCGGAAGAGACGCGATTTCCAGCGGACTGGAAGTAACCTGGACAGAAACTCCTACTCAATGGAGTAATTATTTCTTCAAAAATCTTTTTGAAAATGAGTGGGAATTAACAAAAAGCCCTGCTGGAGCTCACCAATGGGTAGCCAAAGACGGTGCTGAAATCATTCCTGATGCATTTGATGCTGACAAAAAACATAAACCAACCATGCTTACCACAGACCTTTCGTTAAGAATGGATCCTGTATACGAAAAAATTTCAAGACACTTCTACGAAAATCCTGATGCGTTTGCCGATGCGTTTGCCAGAGCATGGTTTAAATTAACACACAGAGATATGGGACCACGTGCCCGTTATCTGGGACCGGATGTACCACAGGAAGAACTGATCTGGCAGGATCCTATTCCGGAAGTCAACCACGAACTGGTTGATGAAAATGATGTGGAGGCATTGAAATCAAAAGTTTTAAATTCAGGACTAAGCAATACAGAACTGATATCTACAGCCTGGGCTTCCGCTTCTACTTTCAGAGGAAGTGATAAACGTGGTGGTGCCAACGGAGCGAGAATCAGACTGGAGCCTCAAAGAAACTGGGAAGTCAACAATCCTTCTCAGCTGAATAAAGTATTAAATGTTCTGGAAGGAATTCAGAAAGAATTCAACGATTCTCAAAACGGAGGTAAAAAAATATCATTAGCCGATCTGATTGTTTTGGCAGGTAATGCGGCAGTAGAAGTGGCTGCCAGAAATGCTGGTCAGGACGTAAAAGTTCCTTTTGCTCCGGGAAGAATGGATGCTTCTCAGGAACAGACCGATGTAGAATCTATGGGCTACCTTGAGCCTGCAGCGGATGGATTCCGAAATTATCTGAAAAGAAAATATACGGTCTCTACAGAATCTTTACTGATTGATAAAGCACAGCTATTAACCCTTACTGCTCCGGAACTGACCGTATTGGTCGGAGGAATGCGTGCTTTGGATACGAACTTTAACGGTTCAAAACATGGGGTTTTCACCAGCCGTCCGGGCGTTCTTACCAATGATTTCTTTGTAAACCTTCTGGATATGGGAACTCAGTGGAAGGCAATGTCGGACGATAGAGAATTGTATATAGGAACGGATCGAAAAACCGGTCAGCCAAAATGGACAGCAACCCGTGCCGATCTTGTTTTCGGATCTAATTCTGAATTGAGAGCTGTGGCTGAAGTATACGGAAGTGCTGATGCACAAGGTAAGTTTGTGAAAGACTTTGTGGCAGCATGGACGAAGGTGATGAATCTGGATAGGTTTGATATGGTTTAATAAGTAAAAAATGAAAATAAAAAACGGGCTGCCTTTGCAAAGACAGCCCGTTTTTATATATGTGCTATAACAATACATTCGCTACAAAATGAAGTAAGCTTTTATATGATACAGAAAATTGAAAAGGGAGACTAATGCGGTTTCCTTTTTTGCATATCTAAAAGCCCATTATT
>NZ_SCNC01000018.1:0-98026 GCF_005503635.1 Chryseobacterium sp. 2VB | reverse complement strand
ATTTTGAAGAAAGTAGGGTAAAAATCAAAGACGTTCACCCTACGCAAGCTAACTCAAGGTCGCTTTTATAAATATAAATGTATAAAAAATATTTGGAAGTTAACACAGAATCTAAAGCCAATTGACGTTTCACCTTTTTTAAACGGACTAAAGTCCGTTCCTATTGAATATGATCTCTCGCAGTAAAGATTGTTTTTCAAAGGTCATCCACTCCGTTTGTCGTTCCACAGAAATCCAGCCTCCAAAATTTAAAATATAAAGGGAATAAGTACGGTTTTATTCAATAGAAATGGGCTTTAGCCCATTTAATTAAAAGATTTAAGTTTCTTTTGGCTTTAGCCTAAACTTACTCTCAATTTGACAGAGAGCAGATTATGTATTATCAAAAGTTTATCACTCCGTTT
Source organism: Chryseobacterium sp. 2VB (assembly GCF_005503635.1). Classification (NCBI taxonomy): domain Bacteria; kingdom Pseudomonadati; phylum Bacteroidota; class Flavobacteriia; order Flavobacteriales; family Weeksellaceae; genus Chryseobacterium; species Chryseobacterium sp. 2VB. The sequence continues at coordinate 97,622 of NZ_SCNC01000018.1, read as the reverse complement.
GTCGCTCCGCGGGAATTCAGCTTCCAATATTCAAACTTAGTTTTTCAAATAAACATTGCTTTATCCTCTTTATTTTCTAAGAAATATGCGGTGGAAAACTGTATGGAAAAAGTAGAGTTAAATATTTTTTCAAAGTTTTTTAGTTTTTAATTAACATTTAAACGCTTTATCCAAAACTTTATTTTGCAGGGTTTTAAACTTAAACATATTTTAAACTTACTTTAAATTCACCATCTTGTAGAATTATCTTTAAGGATTTTAACAATTTTTGCATTATATTTGTTATAAACATAAACCATGAAAAACAATTTATTGATTTTTACGTTTAGTTTTTTTGCGTTCCCCGCTTTTGGCTGGGCACAGTCTGCACCGGATTTTAAAGAACTTCTGGATAGTGCTATGGTTCGCGATTCGAACCTCAAAATGCAGATTACCCAAAACAAACTTACCGATCTTGACGAGCACAAACTGAAAGATATCTTTCTTCCAACCCTGGAACTAAGTGGTAAAGCAGGCTATCTCAACGGAACAGCAAGACTGACGTCACCGGAATTCAATCTCGCTCCCTTTATCAATATTCCTGAAGGGACTTTCAACAATAATTTCAACGTATCAGGTTTTTCAGGTATTGCTAAGGCTGATGCTAAAATGCTGCTGTATTCAGGAGGAAAGGTGAAGTACATGAAAAAAGCAGTGGAAGAAAAGAAAAAGTCCGAAGATATCCTTCTGGAAAAAACAAAAGATGAGGTGATTGCCACCATATCCAAAGCCTATGATCAGTTAGCATTGATTCATCAGTCTAAAAAGGTTCTGGATGAAAGTAAAAAAAGATTGGATATCAACCGAAAAACGGCTGATAAAGCGTTTGGCTATGGTTTGATAACGCCTTATGACCATAAGAAAATTGAACTCGCCCAGGCTACTCTGGATGCTAAAATGGTAGAATATGAAGGGAAAAAAGAACTTCTTCTTACCCAGCTTTATATTTTGACAGGGATTCAAAGAGAAAGGCTCAGAATGATTGATCCTGTACTATCTCCTGTAGAATTGCTGGCTGCAGAAAAAGGAATTGAGCAGAGAGCTGAAATCAGAGCTCTGGAACATGGAATCAGTGCGGCAGACTATAAAATAAAAGCAGAAAGAACGTGGATGATTCCTAAAGTACAACTGATGGCTTCTGCCTACTATATCGGATTGTACGGGAACAGGATAAAATCTTCGGAAAATGTAATCCCGGCAGTTCCTATACTTGGATATGAAGGAAAAAAACTGGACTGGAGACCTAATAACATCAACGTGTTTCCATTGATTACAGCAGGTGTAGGTTTTAAATGGGAAATTTTCGACGGTAAAGAAGGAAAACATGCAGAAGAAACTGCCAAAGTTGGTAAAGAAGTATTGCAGAACCAGAAAGAAGACGCCCTGAAAAAACTGACCTTGAATCTGGCTAATAATCAAACCAATTATGATATCGCTTCTGCGCAGATTACCCTGAAAGCCAAAGAAAAAGAGCTGGCTAAAAATGCACTCGTACAGGCAGAAAAAGAATTCAGATACGGAATGAGTAAATCTTCACAGCTTATTGATGCCGAAAATGATCTTGAAGTTGCGGAACTCGAATATCAGAATGCCATTTTCAACCAGAGAAGAGCGGGAATAGAACTGATGAGGTCTACCCAGGAACTGGATATCACCAAATTTTATTTAATCCCTTAAAAATTTAAATGATGCATAAAAATATATTTATACTCTTCGCTGCTCTGTTTTTATTGGGGAGCTGTGACAAAAAAAACGAGAAAATCAAAGATCCGGAAGGAAAAACCAAAAAGGATGTGATCTCTTTTGCCCCTAAAGTTACCGGAAGGATTCTGAAAATATATGTTTCTGAAGGTCAGACTGTGAAAAAAGGAGATACACTGGCGCAACTTGATGTACCGGAAGTTTCTGCAAAAATTGCACAGGCGCAAGGGGCAGTGAGTGCCGCAACAGCTCAGGAGCAAATGGCAAAAAACGGAGCGACAGCCGATCAGATGAGACAGCTTCAGGCCAAATATAAAGGATTGAAGGAACAATATGAATTTGCTCAGAAATCCTACAGAAGAGCCAATAATATGTTCCGCGACAGTTTAATGTCTCCACAGGCCCATGACGAAATCTACGCAAAATTACAGGGTGCAAAAGCACAATATGATGCTGTAGTGGCAGAACTGGATGATGTGAAAAGAGGAACCCGTTTCGAAAAAGTAGAAATGGCAGCCGGACAGGCATCACAGGCTAAAGGCGCTTTACAGGAAGCAAATGTAGCCTATTCCGAAAGGTATATCATTGCCACCAATGATATGGAAATTGAGACCATCAGCCTGAATACAGGCGAGCTGGCAACCGCTGGTTTTGCTCTGTTCAACGGATATATTCCTGAGAGTACTTTTTTCAGATTTACCATCCCGGAAAGTGCTATTTCAAAATATAAAAAAGGACAGGAGGTCACTATGCAGATAGTCTATAACAAAGAAAACCTGACAGGAACTATCGTGTATATTAAACAGCTGACAAAGTATGCTGATATCACCACAGCTTATCCTGATTACCAGTTACAGGATGCGATCTACGAGATCAAAGTAAAACCCAAAGACATGAATAAGGCTAAAAATATTTTAGTCAATGCCAATGTAATCCTGAAATAAATTGAAAGGACAGATGAAGTTTCCTGAATTTCATTTCGTTCTCCACTTATAAAAATATACAGATGAAAGAATTTTTCCGTCTTTTGAAACGTGAGTTCAAACTTTTTATCGGCAATTCCACCTTAAGGACGGTGTTCTTTTTGGCACCGGTTTTCTATGCCACCTTGCTGGGGTTTGTCTACAAAAGCGGAAAAGTTGAAAATACTCCTGTTTTGGTTGTTGATAGAGACAATACACCGTTATCCAACCAACTGACGGAAATGCTGGATGATAATAAAAGCATCAAAATTATCAGATATCTGCAGGAACCTTTAAGCATAAAAGATGAGGTGATCAGGCATGAGGCAGCTGCTGTGGTTATTATTCCCTCAAGATTTGAAGGAGATATGCTGCAAAAAAAATATCCTGAACTGAATGTGTATATCAATACAGGAAATGTTTTAACGGCCAATTTTGCATCCAAAGCACTTCAGCTGACCATCGGAACATTTTCTGCCGGAGCTTCCATCAAAGCCCTTCAGAAAGCAGGAATGCCTGCTGCAAAGGCTGCAACACAATATGAACCTTTCAAAGCCAATTATATAACCCTTTTCAATACAACCGGAAACTATCTGATCTTTATGTGGCCGGCAATGCTGGCGGTAGTATTGCAACAGGTCATTTTATTAGCAATGGCGGTAAGTTTTGCTGCCGAATTTGAAAGAGGATCTTTTGTAAAAGAATATCAGAAAATGAAAAGATGGGCTTTCCCGACCATGTTGATTAAAGTCATTCCGATCTGGGTATTTTCTGTTCTTATTGTAGGTATTTATTACTTTATGCACATGATTTTCCATGTTCCGATGCCGGAAGGAATACTCAATTTTATTCTCCTCACAGCGGTATTTGTGGGATCGGTTTCGTTTCTGGGAGTATTCATCAGTATTCTGATTCCGGATGCTTTGAAGGCGACACAGATTCTTATGGTCATTGCTTCGCCGGCTTTCATTATCAGCGGTTTTACATGGCCTTTGAATGCAATGCCTGCTTTTGTACAGTTTATCGCGAATATTATTCCGTTAACTCCCTTTTTACAGGCTTTCAAGATCTTATTGATTCAAAAAGGTTCGGTAGAGCTTACCTTCCCGTATCTGAAACATCTAAGTATCCTTTTAGTAATATATGCGATCATAGGCTGGATTGCTTTAAAGATCAAACTATGGTTTATTTTCAAAAAATCTGCACCCCAGGAAATTACAATTGAGGATACTTCTCGGGAAGAGATAGAGTAGTTTTTAGTTAATTTGTTGCTGGTTTTTAAGTTAGAGGTTGATAGGATGCTGGTTTGCTGGTTACTTTTATAGTATATAGGCTGACAGATGATCAGTATCTATCCCGACAATTAAAGAGCAGGAGAAAATACGTAAAAAATAACCCGAAAAATAGCCGAAAAACTTTCGAACTCGAATTCCGTACCCCGTAACTCGTATCTCATAACAAGCACCCCTCAATTTTTTCAATCAACGATAAAAATCAAACAAAAAAACTGATATATTTGTCCATAGTAAAACAGAAATTATATGGAAAATGTATTTGATGCGAAAGATGCTCAAAACTATATAGATAGGATCAACAAATTAGTAGAAGATACTCACGGTTTATGGGGGAAAATGACTGTTGATCAGATGTTGGCTCACTGCTGCATAACCTATGAAATGGTGTATGAACCAGAAAAACATAAAAAGCCGGGAGCTATCGCAAAATTTATATTAAAAACTTTTGTAAAACCTAAAGTAGTGGGAGAAAAAGCATATCCAAGAGATTCACCTACCGCTCCACAGTTTTTGATTACCACCAGAAAGAATTTTCATGAAGAAAAAACAAGACTGATTGGTTTTATCCAGAAGACTCAGCAGCTGGGAGCAGATGCTTTCGATGGTAAAGAATCTTTTTCTTTTGGTAAACTGAATTCGCAGGAATGGAACAATATGTTTGCCAAGCACCTGAACCATCACCTGGCACAATTTGGCGTTTAAACACACATTGTATGAAAAAACTTTTATTACTTTTCATTCTGGCTGCCAATTTTGTATTGGGTCAGATGCCTGATATTTCCAATACATGGCTGAATAACAGTAAACCTTATATAGGAACCATTGGAAATAAAGGTCAGGAATTGAAACTGAAGATCAATATCTCTGAGCAGAATAAAAAAAATGATCAGGAATATTTCGTTTCAGGATATTCTCTTGTAGATACCAGTTATGCAAAATTTGAAGGGAAAATTACCATTTCAAAATATAAAGATTCCAAAAAACAGGGAACAGTATACGGAGAATATGAGCTGGCCGAAGAGAATAAAGGAAAACATTCCGGACTTTTCAAAGGGAAGTTTGTCTACAATTTCAAATGGAATAGAAAGACAGAGAAAATTGAAGAGCAGTACATCGAACTTACAGGCGATTGGAAAAGTTATGACGGAACTATTGAATTTAAGACCCATCTTAAAAATCAGTAAAAGAACCTCATTATCTATATCATACTTAACAATACCCCAGACCTCGGGGGCTTACTTTAAAAACTTACAAACATTATGAAACTAGGCGCATTTTCAATCAGCTTAAGCGTAAAAGATCTTCAGAAATCCAAAGACTTTTATGAGAAGCTTGGGTTTACAACTATGGCAGGAACAGAAGCACAAAACTATCTGATCATGAAAAACGGTTCTATGCTGATAGGCCTTTTTCAGGCAATGTTTGATGGAAATATGCTTACCTTCAATCCGGGATGGGACGAAAATGCACAGAATCTGGAATCTTTTGATGATGTGCGTGAAATTCAGAAAAGATTAAAGGAAAGCGGAGTAGAAATCGGTAGAGAAGCCGATGAAACCACCTCCGGGCCGGAACATATCTATCTGAAAGATCCGGATGGAAATATGATTCTTATAGATCAACACAGATAATAATTAAAACACATTGATGATGAAAACATTTAAACGTATTTTTTTACTATTAGCCACATTACTAATCATTTTGCTGATTTGGGCTGCTTTTATTCCGGGTGACTGTCAATATGAAAAGTCGATTTCCATTAATGCACCTGTGGAAAAAGTATGGCAGAATACCAATACCCTCAAAGCAATGGATCAATGGAGTCCATGGAATGATCTTGATCCGGGTATGAAAAAAGAGTGGACGGGAACAACCGGCCAGCACGGAGAAAAAGTTTGCTGGGATAGTAAAAATAAACAGGCAGGAAAAGGCTGCCAGGAATTGGAAAAAGTAGATGAAGCTGGTAAAAGAATAGATACGGCAATCAAATTTCTTACCCCTTATGAAAGTGAAGCAAATGCTTACGTAACAGTAGTTCCGGAAGGAAACGGAAGTAGGGCAACATGGGGATTTACTTCTGAGATTCCTTATCCGTTTACCTTGATGAAGCTGTTTATGAATATGGAGAATGCTATCGGAAAAGATTATCAGAAAGGGCTTTCACGATTAAAAGCACTGTCTGAAAAACCTCAATAAAACAAACTCAACTTAAAAAAACAAAACAATTATGGCAACAGTAAACGTTTACCTGACATTCAACGGAAACTGCAGAGAAGCATTCGATTTTTATAAATCTGTTTTCGGAGGAGAATATCCTTATATCGGAACATTTGGAGAAATGCCTCCAATGGAAGGAAAAGAAATGCCTGAAGAAGACAAAAACAAAATCATGCACGTTTCTCTTCCGATCTCTAAAGAAACGATTTTGATGGGAAGCGATACAGGAGGAGAGTGGTCTTCCAACTTCAAGGCAGGAAACAACTTCTCTATTTCTGTGAACGCTGAATCTAAAGAAGAAGCAGACAAATTATTCGGTGGTCTTTCTGCAGGCGGGCAGGTAACAATGCCAATGGCTGATACCTTCTGGGGAGCTTATTTCGGAATGTTCAGCGATAAATTCGGAATCAACTGGATGGTAAATTATGACGATCCAGCTAAAATGCAGCACTCATAAAATTTATCTTTGCACTCAAAATAATAAAAAAACCGACAGGAGCCTGTCGGTTTTTTTACTGATAAGTTGCTTTTTTTATTCCTTTTTAATGATTTTGTAGCTTCCTGATGCTGTTGTGATAAGGTAAATTCCGTCAGGGAGTTCGCTAATGTCGAATTGGTTTTCATCTTTTTCAGTTGCTACCGATTGTAAAAGTTTCCCAGACTGGTCATATAAAGAAACTTTTTCACTTTGCTTCAGACCGTCAATATAGAATATTCCGGAAGTTGGGTTAGGATAAATATTCCCTTTGCCTTTGAGGTCATTTTCTGAGGTGGCCAATGTGGAAATTTTTGTCCATGTAAATGCATCCAGGCACATATAAACATACCCTCCGGTGGATTGCAGCTGGATTTCATCAATGGTAGTATTGCTGTTATTCTGATTATTTAGGGTGGAAAGATCAATCAGGGTAAATCCGTTGTTGATACCTGTCGTTCCCGTAGTTGCATTAAATGTAGTATTAAATCCGGATGTTTTTGTGGTGGTGAACTTTGTAACTCCCCCTAATTTTCCCGTAATAATAAGTGTTCCTGATGAAGCAGACTGGTTTAAAGCAGTATTGCTTAAAAATACCCAAAACTTTGATACAGTGAATGCAGAATTGCTTTTAACACTGAAAGAGGGAGAGCTGATATTGGTTGTACCTGTGTTGTCAATATAGACGTTATCATTAGCTGTTCCGTTCCAGCCGGTGTTTGGATAATTGCCCTGAATTCTGAAAGTTCCGGCCTGTGATACGATATTGAAAGTATATCCGTTGCTGGTAAAGCTTGTGCTTCCGCCAGATGAAGTTTCAAAAGTTACAGTAGTTGTCTGTGCATTGATTGATGCAATATTACTTAAGAAAGTAAAGATTACAAAAAAGATAATTGTTTTCATGATACAGGTTTTTAATGTTAGCATAAGATCATAAGCTCCATGACTGTTTATATGTTTACGGATTTTTCCCGTAAAAGGATACCACAAAGCAAGCGAGAAATGCAAAGTGACAACAGCGTATTAAAAGCCGAATTGAAAAACAGGTAGAAATACGCAATTTTGGTGGTTTTTATTATTATAATTTTGAAAAAAGGATATTATGTTAATTAAAATGAATGTATTTCACAGTATGGTTAGTTTTTTTTTCATAACTTGTAATGTGTAGCTGAAGTCACTTATTATAAACCTATTATATAATTTAAAACGAGAAAAACTATGGAATTACCTAAACATGCAGTCTTATTAGATGATGCTAAAAAATGGATCAGCAATTGGCAGAATACAAAAATTATCGATGGAACATCTATCCGGGCCCACCTTATCCCGGCAAAGGACGTTCATGATATTTTTATTAATGACAAAGGATTTGAGAGATACAGAGGATATAATGCCATTACCGATGAAGGTGAATTTAAATTTCTTCTGGTAGGAGTAGATGCAGATAACAATGATATTGTGGATTATGATAAAGGGTATTATGTATATGACATGACAACACCCTGCCCAAGCGTATGCTCTACTGCAAAATGGTGGAACCTGTAAACTAGAGATCATTGGATCACTGGATTGAAATATTGTCGTTAATTGGAAAAGGCATTCTGCTGATTAACCTGGCAGTATACTGTATAGGTTTTTCCGGAGGAGGAAAAGCCTATACATTCTTCATCTGTTATCTGGCCTGGATATTACTGTGTGAAATTGTTTTTTACGTATTGAACTCACAGAAGATCAATAATCTGTTTTTCTCACATTATTATCTGATAGGTCAGTTTTTGTTACTGGGGTTATTCTTCCATGAAATTGTAACGGAAAAATACCAGAAAAAAACAGCACGTACACTTTTAATTATCATTCCCGTAGTTCTTGTTATACAGTATATCATATACCCCGAAAAGTATTATGTTTTTAATCTTTTTGAAATTTTTGTTACGTCTTATTCAATCATAATTCTGGCATTATTTCATTTGTATAATATACTGGATACCCAAAAGAAATACAATTATATAAGCCTGGGACTTTTACTTTATCTGATAAGCAGTACCGTAATATTTTTGTCAGGAAACCTGTATACGGTGATGAACAGAAAACTGCATAAAGAGATATGGGTTTTCAATGTTGTTATGTTTATTGTGTATCAGATTTTTATTCTGACAGACTATCTGTCTTCCCGCAAAAAAATGTGTAATCACTGTTATGATTTTACAAAATGAATGAGAATACAATTATTTCCACTATCGTTTATACCTTTCTGGCATTTACCTTACTGGCCGTTACCCTGATTATATTTTATTATTTTTCTAATAAGAAGATAACAAGAAACCTTATTCAGAAAAAGGAGCTGGAGGTCAGATACGAGAAAGAGCTTACCCACGCCATTATCAGTGCCCAGGAAAAAGAAAGACTGAGAATTGCCCAGGATCTGCATGATGACATCAGTTCAAAACTCAGTGTGGTTTCTTTAAATATCCATCTCCTGGATTTTGATAATCTGGACAGGGAAGAATACAACGATCTGAAAAATAAAATCATACATCTGGTTAATAAAACAGCAGAAAGTGCAAGGCAGATCTCACATGATCTCCTTCCTCCGATATTAGAAAAGTTTGGGCTTCATGCTGCAATAGATGCATTGTGCTCAGAAATCAACCTATCCAAAACCCTGCAGGTAACTTATTCCAACAGCTTATACTTTGCAAAAGCGGAAGAAGAAAAAAATTTGCATATCTTTAGAATACTACAAGAGCTCATTAACAATTCCATAAAACACGGAGAAAGTACGCATATTGATATAGAATTTTTGGGAAAAGACGGAAAAAATACCTGTATCTATAAAGATGATGGGAAAGGATTTGATCTTAATGAAAATACATTGAAAGGTGGATTAGGCTTAAGAAATATCAGAAGCCGGGTAGAACTGATCAATGGAACACTGAAAATTGAAAGTGAAAACAATAAAGGAATTACCGTAGAATTTACATTTTAAATCGTTATAAAATGGAAAAGGATATAATTCGTGTCATAATTGTAGACGATGAAGCACTCTTTCGTCAGGGAATTTCATTGTTGATACAGAGAGAAAAAGATATTGAACTGGTAAGTGATTTCAGCAACGGTAAAGAGCTGCTGGATGAGCTTGTAACCCTGGAAAAACTGCCTGATATTATCCTGATGGACCTCAATATGCCGGAAATTAACGGAGTAGAAGCTACCAAACAGATCCACATCAAATATCCCCAGATTAAAATTATTGCCTTAACGAGCTATAACACGAAAGCATTTATTGTCAATATGATACAGTCCGGGGCCTGTTCCTTTCTTAAAAAAAACTCAAGCCCTGCAGAATTGCTCACAGCAATAAGGGAAGTGCACAGCAAAGGTTTCTTTTATAACAATGAGGTCATGGAAGCATTACATCAAAACCTTACAGAACCTAAAAAGAAAGTTTCCAGTATTTTTGATGCCAATCACATTTCCAAAAGAGAAAAAGAAGTATTGGAACTCATCTGCAAACAATACAACACTTCTGAGATTGCAGATCAACTTTTTATAAGCTCCAGAACCGTTGAAGGTCATCGCAACAGTCTTCTATTGAAAACCGGAGCCAAAAATACTGCCGGTTTAGTGGTATATGCGATAGAAAGTAAAATTGCAGATATGAATTATTTAAAAGACAGATTTGAATAACTATTCCTACAACTGTTGTTATTAAAAATTAAATGAAATTTATATTTTCTGATTAAATTAGCCTTTGTTTTGAAAAGCAGAGTCCAATGGTTTGCTTGTGAGAAACAATAATTTATAGTTAAAAACAGAAAATACAAAAGAATGAAATTTACAATTGAATACATCAAAGCAGAGCACCAAAAAGTAAAAAGCGGAGCCGATTTTCCGCAATATATTCAAGCTATAAAAGCATTAGGTGTCTCTCACTACAAAGCATACGTTTCAGACGGAAATACTGAGTACTTTAATACTGACAACCAATCTGTGCAGACTGGAAACAAATATGAGGCTCTTCCCATTTCCGATACTTTAAATCTTGAAAATTTTAAAATAAGGCTTAAACTTCACCAGCAGGGAGGAACAGATTATATAACTTTCTGTAAAGACTGCGCAGAAAACGGAATCAATGGCTGGACAATGAATCTTCATGCAATGACCTGTACTTATTTTGACCAGAATGAAACAGATGTTCTTACCGAACAGGTTCCAGGATAATCTTTTACAAAAAAAAACGGATGCAGAACATTGCATCCGTACTTCTTTAAACTAACTTATAAAATATTGTTTGCTATTATTGATTTAAAATATTAATTTTGTTTAAAACGATAGATAATAGTAATTGGTAAATATGAGAAAGGTTTTTACGAAGTTGGCGTTCACAGTTTTAGGTTTGGGATCCATTTTTACATTTGCTCAAAAAAACGATCTGGGAGCATGGTATATGTATTTTGGAAATAACAAGATCAGCAAGAAGCTGAACTGGCACAATGAAATTCAATACCGTAATTTCGATGCCCTGGGAGATCTCGAGCAGTTACTGATCCGTACAGGGATCGGATATGATCTTACAGAGAACAATAACAATGTTTTATTGGGATACGGTTTCATTCTCAGTCAGCCTTATGTATACGGTGAAAAAAAAGAAAATATTGAACACAGGATTTTCCAGCAGTATATTACCAAGCAGAAATTCGGACGTTTTTATCTTCAGCACCGATATCGTTTGGAAGAACGTTTTCTTCAGGATGATTTCAGAATGAGATTCCGCTACATGCTGGGACTGAATATTCCGATTACTCAAAAAGAGTTACTTCCGAAAACCCTTTACGCATCAGTATATAACGAAATTTTTCTGCACTTCAACAGCCCGGTTTTCGACAGAAACAGAGTGTATGGAGCGTTAGGATATGTCATCAACAAAAACATGAGGATTGAAGCTGGTTATATGAACCAGATTCAGGAGAACAGAAACCGCGGACAGATTCAGATTGGTTTTTATAATAATATCCCGTTCACCAAAAACTAATAAAACTGTTGCTGAATGCTTCTGGAAATCATTATTTGAAAATTTAATAAACCCTATAAAATAAACACTTATGCATTCAGGAAAAAGATTCGGAGCCCGGGAGTTCATTATCTGGACCAGACGGAGCATTTACGCTTTGGTTATATTATCAGCTATTCCTACAGTCCTGTACTTTTTGGGCTGGAAGTTCCTTTCCGTTCCATGGCAGCCGATTGCGATCATGGGAACAGCGGTTGCCTTTATTGTTGGATTTAAAAACAATGCCAGCTACAGCAGACTCTGGGAAGCAAGACAAATCTATGGAGCCATTATTAATGACAGCCGCAGTTTTGGATATATCCTGAGAGATGCACTTCTTTCCAAAGATTCCGGTAAAGTAAAAGAAATGTTCCTTCGTCATTATGCATGGCTTACTGCATTGAGGTTTCAGCTTCGTGAACCGCGAGCATGGGAAAACATGGGAACAGATCAGTTTGATGAATATGCTAAAAAATATGACATTCCGGAAAGACTGACCACACTGGATGAAGAATTGAAAAAATATCTTTCAGAATCTGAACTTCAGTATATTCTAAGCAAAAAAAACAGAGCGACGCAACTGATCGCCAGCCAGAGTAAAGCTTTATCCGAAGTTTACGAAAAAGGAGGAATCAATGATTTTCAATGGACACAGATCAACCAGCAATTGGTTAAGTTTACCGATAATCAGGGAAAAGCTGAAAGAATTAAAAACTTTCCCTATCCGAGAAATTTCTCTTCCATCACCACGTATCTTTTACTTTTATTCATTGTTTTTGTGCCTTTCGGATTATTGAAGGAGTTTGATAAATTAGGTGAAGGAACATCGGTAGAAGGCTTGACATTATGGTTTAATATTCCGTTTTCTTTATTGGTAACCTGGTGTTTCCATACATTGGACAGCGTAGGAGAGGCTTCGGTAAACCCTTTTGAAGGAAGTCCCAATGACGTTCCCATCACCCAGATCAGCCGTACGATTGAAATCGATATGAGAGATATGCTGGATGAATCTGATCTTCCGCCAGCCATTACTCCTAAGAATAATATCGTGCTTTAGATTGATCTTTTTATGATCTCAGATATTGATTAATGACAGACTTCGAATATATCTAAACCTGATAGGTTTCTGAAAACCTATCAGGTTTGGGAAATAGATACCCAAAAATAAAAATAATACTTAAAAAACGAACTCAAAATGATTCACAGCTATGTTATAATATCCATTGCAGTCCTGCTGTCTGTGATGATATTGGTAATGATCGGCCAGAAATTAAAAGTAGCTTACCCGATTTTTCTTGTCATTGCAGGATTACTGATAAGCTTTGTGCCGGGAATGCCACGCATTGAAATAGAACCCGATCTTGTTTTTCTTATTTTCCTGCCGCCAATTTTGTTTGAGGCAGCCTGGTTTACCTCATGGCAGGATTTTCATAAATGGAGAAAACAGATTTTTTCAATGGCCTTTGGATTGGTATTCTTAACCTCCATAGTCGTTGCTTATCTTTCATCTTCTATCATTCCCGGACTTACAGTGGCAATGGGTTTCCTGTTGGGAGGCGTCAATTCACCGCCGGATGCGGTAGCTGCTACTTCGGTTCTGAAGCATATGAAAATTCCTAAGAAAATTACCAATATTCTGGAAGGAGAAAGTTTGATCAATGATGCTTCCAGTTTAATTGTATTTAAATTTGCACTGGCCGCCGTTATTTCAGGACAGTTTATCTGGAGAGATGCCGTTCAGGATTTCTTTACCATGGCCATCGGTGGAATTGCCGTAGGAGTGGCGGTTGGGTTTCTGTTTGGAGCTTTATTAAAAGTTATCCCGACCAATTCCAATATCGATACCATTATTACCCTGATCGTTCCTTACATTATGTATGTGGGAGCGGAACATTTCCATTTTTCGGGAGTATTGGCTGTAGTTGCCGGAGGTTTATTGATGTCTTATAATTCACATTGCTATTTAAGCCATACCTCCAGGATTCAGTCCGGGAATGTATGGAGTGTACTGATATTCCTGATGAATACCATCATCTTTATCCTGATTGGTCTTGAACTTCCCATTGTAGTGGAAGGAATGAAAGAATATACCATTTCTGAAGGTATTTTCTACAGTGTTGTGATTGGTGGAGCGATTATCGGAACAAGAATTCTCTATAGTTATGCATTGATGTACTTCCCAAGAATCTGCTCTAAAGAATTAAGATTAAAAGTTCCCAAACCCGATTGGAGAGAGCCTTTTATCATCAGTTTTGCAGCAATGAGAGGAGTGGTTTCACTGGCTGCCGCCTTGTCAATTCCTGCTTTTTTACCAAACGGAGAAGCGTTTCCGCACAGGAATATTATTTTATTTGTCACTTTTGTGATCATATTGATCACCCTGGTAGGGCAAGGTTTATTGTTGGCTCCCATCTTGAAATTATTAAATATTCAGGATGCCGGAAGCGAATTGCCGGAAGAAAAACAGGAAGTAATCCTTATGCGTAAACTGAAGGAAACAGCTTTGCACAAACTTGATAATGACTTTTCTGAATTGGCAGTAACCAACAGCCTCGTACGTCATCAAAAGCACAAGCTCGAAAATGAAATGATGCTGATGGCAGATAAAGCCCAGTGCATGGCTTCCACAGGAGATTATGTAACCGCTATCAATGAAAACAAAGATGTCCTCCGACAGATCATTCAGGCACAGAGAAACGAATTGCACAGAATGAAAAGAGAAAAGATCTTTGATGATCATGTGATGAGAACCATTGAAATGCAGCTGGATTTTGACGAAGCCAAAATCACAGGTTTTTCACATGGGTAATTACAAAATAAACCACAAAAGTCACAAAAGATAAAAGTTAAAATGAACTTGCAGGAATAAAAAGTTCACAAAAGGAAAATTCTGAAATTTTAAAGGCTTACGTGTACTTCTCATGAGTAGAAATTTAAACTTAATAATTTAGTAGATAAAACTTTGTGACTTTTGTGGTTAAAGATTATAGGTAAAATGTGTACATTTAAACATATTAAACCTATAATATGACTACACCCATCACTGTTCAGTACACCATCAATGCTCCGGCTGAAAAAGTCTGGAAAGCATTAACCGATAAAAATGAAATGAAATCCTGGTATTTTGATATCCAGGATTTTGTTTTGGAAACAGGTAAGGAATTCAACTTCTATGAACCGGGAGGTGAGAATAAATACCATCACCACGCACAGATTTTAGAAATAATACCCAATGAAAAATTAAAGCATACATGGTCTTATCCTGATCTTTCAGACATGAAGACCATGGTAACCTGGGAACTGCTGCCAGAAGACAGTCAAACTTTAGTAAAGCTGACCCATGAAGATATTGAAAACTTTAAAGACTTAGGAGAAGGCTTTTCAGGAGAGAATTTTGTAAAGGGCTGGAATACGATTTGGGACAAAGCTTAAAAGAATTTTTAGAAAAATAAATCATGATCAAATTACACTCTTTTACGATAGAAGATGCTCCACAACTGATTTCAAAGATAAAAGACGAAAGGATGCTTCTTCAGTTTGCCGGGCCCGTATACCGTTTCCCTCTCACAGAAGAACAGCTGGAAAAGGACTTATCTGATGAAAACAGAACTCTTTTTAAAATTACAGATCAGACCGGAAATACAATCGGGCATGCCCAGATATTTCTAAAAGAGAAGACATTCCTGCTGGGAAGAATTCTGATCTGGGATGAAAATAACAGAGGAAAAGGCTATGGAAAGAAGGTTATGCAAGAGCTTTTGAAATATGGGTTTAATCATTTTGATAAAGAAACAGCAGAGCTGAACGTGTACGACTGGAATACCGGAGCTATAGAATGTTACAAAAAAGTAGGTTTTGCTTTTGATCCATATGTTAAAAGCGAAGCCAGGATTGATCAGGAAACATGGGTTTCTCTGAATATGAAAATCCATAAAAATACCTTTAAATTGCAGGAATCATGACACAGTTTACCGCACTTCGCCCTGTTTTCTGGACAGAAAATCTGGATGAAACAATTACATTTTATATGAATGTTCTCGGATTTACCCTGATGGGTAGAAA
The DNA here is from genome assembly GCF_005503635.1 of Chryseobacterium sp. 2VB. Classification (NCBI taxonomy): domain Bacteria; kingdom Pseudomonadati; phylum Bacteroidota; class Flavobacteriia; order Flavobacteriales; family Weeksellaceae; genus Chryseobacterium; species Chryseobacterium sp. 2VB. The sequence goes on along the minus strand of NZ_SCNC01000018.1, from coordinate 81,821 downwards.
TGACGACTGGCAATGGGCTTCTCTTCGAAAAAATGATATATACATTATGCTCTCCCAGCCTAATGAACATGAAAACAATCTTTCCATCGGGTTTTCAGGATCATTTTACTTCAATGTAAATCAGGTGGATGATCTTTGGGAAGACCTTAAAACAAAAGCCAAAGTCTGCTATGAAATCGAAACTTTTGAATGGGGAATGAGAGAGTTTGCAATATATGACAACAATGGATACATATTACAATTTGGTGAACCCGTAGATAATATTGGTAATACGGAATAAAATTTGCTATTTTTGGAGAAATATTTAGAAATTCAATGAAAAAAAGTATAATAGCGGGTTTCGCAGCGATTTTATTATTGGCGTCTTGTAATAAGGATAAAGAAATTCTTAATACATTAAACACTTATAATACTTCAATGGAGGCGAAGGGATATCATTTCGGAGATAAGCTTGAGCTTCCGAAAGAGGTAACGGAAAATGCAGAAAGCGTAACAATCAGCTTTGGAGATAAAGAAACAGCAGATTTAACAATTGATCCTAAATTTTTCACATTAGGAGACAATGCTGTTACATTCAATATTAAAACAAAAGGTGGTGAAGTGCTAAATCAGGATGCTACCATCAATGTATTTGCAAAAAATCCTGAAAAAAATATTCCTTATCAGATTGTAGCGGAATATCCTCACGATCCTAAAAACTTTGTACAGGGTTTCCAGATTGAAGGAAATACCATTTATGAAAGTGACGGGCAGAACGGATCTTCACAGATTTTAAAATATACGCTGGGAACAACAACTCCGCTGGCTTCTACAAAACAGGCTCAGGAAGACTTTTCTGAAGGAAGCACGATTGTTGGTGATAAAGTTTATCAGTTGACATGGCAGAGCAAAAAAGGATATGTTTATGATAAAAGTTCTTTAAAGCTGCTTTCAGAATTTGCTTATCCTAATGTATTGGGTGAAGGTTGGGGATTAACGTATGACGGAAAAAGCCTGATTGCTTCTGACGGAAGTAAACTTTTATATTTCCTTGATGTCAACGATCCTTCAAAACTGATTAAATATATTGCTGTTGCAGGAAGTTCTCAGGCATATGATCAGTTGAACGAGCTGGAATACCACAATGGATTTATCTATGCCAATGTATGGCAGAAGCCGATCATTTTAAAGATTAATCCAACCAATGGAGAAGTAGTGGGAACTTTTGATTTTACAGAAATTGCAAAACAGAATACTAAAGGAAGTGATGATGTACTGAACGGAATTGCTTTCAAAGGAGATAATATGCTGGTAACAGGAAAGAACTGGCCAAAGATTTACGAAGTTCAGATCAAATAATCTGATTCTATTGATAAAAAATAAAAATAGCGTTCCCTTGGGAGCGTTATTTTCGTTTTGAGGATTAAATTTTAGTACTTTTGGAAAATGATTAATACCTTCATGAAGCGAAATATCCATATTGCTTTGGCAGCCGCTTTATTCCTTGTCTCTTGCAGTAACAAGGAAAAAATGCTGAATTCTCTGGCGGATTACAATAACTCAAAAGAAGAAAAAGGCTATCATTTCGGTGATAAACTTGATCTTCCCAAAGAAGTGACTGAAAATACGGAAAGTATAACCATCAGCTTTGGGGATAAAGAAACAAAAGACTTAAGAATTAATCCTCAATTTTTCACATTGGGTGATAATAAAGTAGTCTTTGTGATTAAAACTAATCGCGGTGAAACTTTAAACCAGGATGCTACGATTAATGTATTTACTAAAACTCCTGAGCAGAATATTCCCTATAAAATAGTTGCCGATTATCCTCATGATCCCAAAAACTTTATTGAAGGTTTTGTGGTAGAAGGAAATACAGTGTATGAAAGTGATGGAATGAAGGGATCTTCTCAGCTTATAAAATATACTCTAGGATCTTCAGTTCCCAAAATTATGGCTAAGCAGCCCGCTGATATTTTCTCTGAAGGGTGTACGATTGTAGAAGATAAGGTGTATCAACTGACCTATCAGAATAAAATCGGTTTTATTTATGATAAAAATACTTTGAAAAAATTATCCGAATTTCCATTGCCCGGTGTAATTGGAGAAGGTTGGGGACTGACCTATGATGGGAAAAACCTGATCGCTACGGATGGTTCAAAGAATCTTTATTTTCTGGATGTTAATAATCCTTCAAAAGTAGTGAAAACAATTGCAGTTGGCGGTTATTCTACCGTTTATAATCAGCTCAACGAGCTTGAATATCACAAGGGATTTATCTATGCTAATGTTTGGCATCAACCTGTCATTCTAAAAATTAATCCTGCAAACGGAGAAGTCATAGGTAAACTTGATTTTACACAATTGACAAAGGAAAATGATAAGGGAGACAGCGAGCATGTCTTAAACGGAATTGCTTTTAAAGGGGATAATATGCTCGTGACAGGTAAAAACTGGGAGAAAATTTATGAAGCCGCTTTTCAATAAACTCATTATCTATTGTAGAACAGTTTTTTCATCAAGAAGATGGTCTCAATTTTGATTCACCTCAATGAAGATTCTATTGAAATAAAACCATCTTTTGAGTGAAGTTATTTTTCAGTAAATTGACCCCATTAAAAAAACAGAGTGAAGTTTTTAAACATAGTATTTTTTTTCCTTTTCTGTACGGCTTCAGCGCAGGATGTACTTCCTTTAGATACTTTAAAACTGAAGGAGGCAAAAGATATGCTTGCCGATGACTACGGAAATCTGTATATCTATAAAAACAAAGATTTTAGTTTTACCAAATATGATTCCCTTGGAAAACAGATCGGAAAAATGATGCTTACTGTACCCTATAAAGTACAGACCGTACAAAATCCTCTGAATGTGCCATTGTTTTCTGAAAATGCCCAGGAAATGAAATTTGTAGACCAGAATATGAATGAGATTCAACGATTGGATTTTAAACAGAAATTTGGTTTTATCAGAATGGCTTATGCCGAAGATCTGCAGCAACTCTGGCTTTTGGACGACAGTACAAAACGTTTGATACAGTATAATTTCAGGAACGATACCACCATCAATTCATATCCTTTTGATATCAGTTTTGAAGATTTAATGGACATGCTGGTCTATGAAAATAAGGTCTATATTTTAACGAGAAAACACATCAGGATTTACAGCCTTAAATTCGAAAAGCTTTTCGAAGCTCCTTTGGAAAACGGAAAACGTTTTCGAAGAGAGAATGATATGATTCTGGTGGTTGCCGGTAATTTCATTTCACAATACGTCCCTGAAAAAGGGATGATCACCATTTTCGAAGACCAGGATGCACAAATTGTGGATAAAAACATCCTCTCTTATTTTGCAATCAAAGGGAACAAACTCTATCTTTACAGCCTTGAAAAAGTAAAGAAAGCCCAACAGCAAAAACAGCTCGAAGCTCAGCCGGAATCTCCTCTGCCATCTACAGAAAAGCCAGTAGAAAAGACGGAAGAAAAACCAGATGAGAATACAGTAGAGAAACCTTCAGACAATACTTTACAGAAATTGATTGAAGATATTTCTCAGGTTCAGACTGAGGCTGTCGAAAAACTTATCAACTAATTCGTAAATACAAGGAAAAAGAATATTATGCATATTGCAGTTACAGGAAACATCGGAGCCGGAAAAACAACTTTGACAACGATGCTTTCCAAGCATTACGGATGGGATGCACAATTTGAAGATGTAGATCATAATCCTTATCTGGAAGATTTTTATTCAGACATGAGCAAGTGGAGTTTCGCGCTGCAGGTGTATTTCCTGGGGAGCAGATTCCGTCAGGTAAAGGAGATCAGAGAAAGCGGGAAAAACATTATTCAGGATCGTACGATCTATGAAGATGCCCATATTTTTGCGGAAAACCTGAATGATATGAATCTTCTTTCAGACAGGGATTTCAATAACTACTCATCAGTATTTGATCTGATGAAGTCTTTCGTATCTGCTCCGGATCTTTTAATCTATTTGAAATCTGATGTTCCTAACCTGGTTAAAAAAATTTATAAAAGAGGTCGTGAATATGAAGCATCCATCAGTATTGAATACCTTTCCAAACTGAATCAGAAATATGAAAAATGGATCTCCAACTATACAGAAGGAAAACTTCTGATTGTAGAGGTGGATGATCTTGATTTCGTTGAAAAACCTGAAGATTTCGGGTTTATTCTGGAGAAGATTGAAGCAGAACTGCACGGACTGTTTTAACATATTTTTATCAGAACATTAAGACACACTCAGGGTAAATCTTTTTAAATTTGTTAAGATCAAGTTTAATTTTTGAATAATGTATCATGGTAGTTAAAGTTTTACATAACGGAAACTGTTCAAAGTCAAATGCTGTACTGGAGTATCTTGACGAAAACGGAGTGCCTTTTGAGATCATTAATATTGTTGAAGATCCTTTAAGTCCTCTTGAAATAAGAACGGTGCTGAAGAAACTGAATCAGAGTGTTTTTCATATTATCCGTAAAACCGATAAGCTTTACGTTGAGAACTATGCAGATAAAAACTATTCGGAAGAGGAATGGATAAAGATTCTGTCCGAAAACCCATCTTTAATACAAAGACCCATTCTGGTAAAAGGTTCAGTAGCAATGCTGGGAAGACCTATTGAAAATGTAAAGTTCTTTATTGAAAAATAAACGAAATTTAATAAATAAAAAAGATCCGTTCTGTGAAAGAGCGGATCTTTTATGTTATGGGGTTTTTGTAGTAACCGGGCCATTTATCGCTTTATATAAAGCTTCCAGTTCTTTTGGAGGACGTCCGGAATCAAATTCTGAGGAGGTATACTCTTTTCCGCCAGCGGTAATGATCATAGATGATATCATTGCCTGGTCAGAATATCTGCCTGTAGTTGGAGATTTGAGTTCAGATATCTTCGGTAGGTCAATGTTCTGAGCCAGCCTGGAAACTGCCAGCCATTCGGCGGTAGAGATTTTGGTATTCGTAATCTCTTCGTTGATGTTGGACTCTTTTGAAGAGGGTGTTAAAACAATGTCCCTGCTGAACCCTCTTGTCCTTTCTGTTAAGCGGATCTGTTCAATCTTTTGCTGCTGAACTGCAGAAGAGATATTTGGGGTATTATTTTCGCTGTTATTTTTGTGCATACAGTTTGTAGCAGAGGTTGCTAAAATGACATTAAATAGGATCAGTTGGATGTTCATCATATTCTGTTTTTATGTATTAATAATAAAAAACCGCTTCATCATGATGAAACGGCCTTTGTTTTTACAATAGAATAACGCCTTCTATTTTTGCTACTTCTTTATAAATATTCACTACCTGATTGGCATCCAGAACAAATGCATTGATATTGCAGGCCGTGTATTTTCCATTTTTGCTTTCGCGGTTTCCCAGTGTAAATTTAATACCATCAAAAACTCTGTAAATTTCAGTAAGTTTTGCCTGGTCTGTAGGAATAATAAATTTAAATAAATAATCCTCCGGAAAATCATGATGATCCTCCAGCTTCTCCCTCAAAGACTGATAAAAGTCTTCAGGGCTTGCGTGTTGATTTCCTTGTAATATATCCATCTGCAATTGTTAATATAGTATAAAAATAGCGAAAATTTTCCTATTTTCCAAACGGTCCCAGCAGGGACTTGGAGTTTTGGTGTTCATAATCTTCAATGATATTGAATAATCCATTCACCAGCTGTTCAGAAGCAAGTTTACTCAATCCTCCTGAATTGACAGTGTTGTTATTCCCTCCTAAAAGACTGCCCAGAAAATTACTGCCAGATAGCGCTGTATTAATGGTTTTTACAATTCCATATTCATTCAGTTTTTCATCTACTTTAGGAGCAATGGCCGCAATAAGCTGCTGGGATGTTTTTTCCTTCAGAATCTGTGTAGCAGTGGTTCCTTGCATAATTCGCGTTACATCCTGAGCATTCAGGCTGTTTACGGCATCCTGCAAAATAGGTTTTGATGTATTCACTGTGTAAGCTGCTGCCTGTGCTATATAATCTCGTTCTTTGGCTACCAGTGAAGGAGCAATTTTCTCCAGTGTGGAATTGATGTCTCTCAACTCTTTGGGAAGGGCTTTATCAACCATATTATTCTGCAGGAACGCTTCTTTGTTGCCATAGATACTCATTCCCTTATCAATACCATTAAGCAGAATTCTTTTGATAATAGAAAGCCCCATGTCTGATGTTGCCAATGAAGTGCAGGATTGTACAGTGGTGGTAATAACAGCACCGGTTCCAATCAAAAGAGCGGCTGCAATGATATATTTTTTCATTGATTTTTTTATTATGTATTTCTAAGATGCATTTGTCAAAAACTGCACCAAAGGTAATTACTATTCCCAATTTAACAAAATATTAAATTGAGTACATGTTTTGGTGAATATTGTGTCAAAAATGTTAAAATTTCATTTGTAAATATGATGAATAAAGGATCTTGATTTTAAATTAAAAATTATAAAATCTATATTTTTGGCATTTTTCATTTAATAAAGTATAGTTATTTTTAAATATTTAAGATAGTTTAACAGTGTTGGATATTTTTTATATTTTTGGCTAATGTCTTTTTTTGAGATTTTAAATAACTCCACTATTTAGAGACAGGTGCAAATTTGAATTTATTTGAATAAAATTGAAACTATATGAAACAAAGTAATTTAAAGTATTCATGTCTCATTGCTGCTTTATACTTCGGTATGAACGTCAATGCTCAGACTACTCCAAAAGACACTGCAGTCAAAGAGCAGAAGATTGAGGAAGTAGTTTTGATCGGATATGGATCTCAGAAAAAAGAAAACGTTACGGGAAGTATCGGAATGGTTTCTGCAAAGGATCTTGCTGATAAGCCGAATTCAAACCCTATGAGTTCTGTTCAGGGAAAAATTGCAGGTGTGAATATTACCAATGCAGGAGCCCCAGGAAGTTCTCCGAGAGTTGATATTCGAGGGATTGGATCTTTAACAGGACAAACTGTCTTCATCGTTGACGGAACCATTACGGATGATATATCTTTCCTTAATCCTCAGGATATTGAATCAATGAGTGTATTGAAAGATCCTTCGAGTTTAGCAATTTTTGGAGCGAGAGCATCTAACGGAGCTGTAATTATTAAGACAAAAACCGGAAGGGGTAAGAAGCCTGTTTTTAGCCTTAATTCTTACTTAGGAATCAAAAAGGTTACCAATGTTCCGGAAATGGCGAATGCTGATCAGTATATTGAATTATATAATGAAAAATTAAGAAATGAAGGAAATACTGATCCTACAAAATTTCTGAGCAGAGCTGATTATCCTGCAGATACAAAGTGGCTTGATGAGATTTTTAGAACCAGTATTATAAATGCCAATGATTTCTCAGCATCAGGAAGTATCGGGAAATTAAATTATTATGGAAGTATTGGAAACTTACAGGATGAAGGAAATTTAGCTGCCGGAAGAGGAATTAACTCTGGAAGTGGCTTCAACAGAATGAATACCAAGTTAAATTTATCATATAAAATAACGGATAATCTTACCATTGGTAATAATTTTACATTCTCAAAAATTCGTAGTGATGTAGCTCAAAATCCTTTACTGGATGCATATACAGCTCCTCCTATATTTCCGGTAATGAACCCATCAACTGGTGATTATCAGTTTTTCAATGGGTATTCCATACCAAATCCAAGAGCGAAATTGGATATGTTCCGTTCTCAAATCAGGGAAGAAAGACTTTTGAATAACGTTTTTGCAGAATATAAGTTTTTAAATGATTTTACTGTAAGAGTTAGTTATACTACAGATAACACCAATAGAAGTAAGTATGAATATACACCAAGACTTAATTATGTTCCGGTATCTGATCAGAAAGATCCTGTTTTAGTAACAAGAGATTCCAGAAACAGAAATTATGTCTGGGATAATACATTAACCTGGAAAAAGAACTTCGGAGATCATAATCTGGAGATCTTAGGAGGTTTCTCAAGAACGAGAAATTCTTATTCTGAAACATATGCATCTGCTCAGAAAGTATATTATGATGGAACAAATGAATCTTTAAATATCCTTAATGGTACTGATCTGGTAATTTATACTGATGACAGACCTAAACTGGATCTTAATCAGGATCAATATCGTATTGAATCACTTTTTGCGAGATTAAATTATGATTACAAAGGAAAATACCTTTTAAATGCTTCTGTTCGTAGAGACGGGTCATCACAGATTTCTACAGATAGATTTAAGATTTTCCCGGCAGTAAGTGCAGGTTGGGTAATCTCAAAAGAGGACTTTATGAGCGGGCAAAATCTGTTTAACCTTTTAAAGCTTAGAGCAAGTTATGGTAAACTTGGAAATCCTAATGTGAAAAGAAAGTTTACTCTGAACAGAACAATTATTGATGGAGGTGCATATTATGGAAATAATGGTTATCCTGCGGCAACAATCGACCAGATTATTGATCCATCTATCGGATGGGAAACAACTTCAGGAGGAGATGTAGGTTTAGAAATGGCATTATTTAACAATAAATTAAAAATTGATGCCAATTATTTCAATAAAGACTCAAAAGATGTTGTATATGGAATTTTCCAGGGTACTGTTTCCGGTGCAAGTAACTGGAGAGATTATGTAACAAATGCTTACTCCTTTAATAACAAAGGATTTGAAGTTGCTGTAAACTATAATACAAAGATTAATGAGAATATTACTTTAGGAATTTATGGTAATTATACAGGGTTAAAAAATAAAATTACTTCAGTATATGGAGGATCATACCTGGAAGCAGGAGCTAGTTTGTTCGGAAATTCTGTTATCAGACTACAGGAAGGACAGGCCGTTGGTTCTTACTACGGATATCAGGTTGTGGGAGTATTCCAAAATGCTGATGAGGTATCAGCTTCAGCGACACAGAATGGAGCAAGACCCGGAGCATTTAAATTTGCCGATTTAGATGGAAACGGTGTTATTGATACAAGAGATAAAACATTCCTGGGAAGTCCTATTCCAAAAGGATCTTATGGATTTGGAGTTAATATGAATATTTATGATTTTGACTTTGCTATTGATTTCCAGGGAGTATTTGGTAATAAAATCTATAACTACAACCGTGAACAGCGTTATGGAAATGAAAACTGGGATTTAGATTTCTACAATAACAGATGGCATGGTGCAGGAACATCAAATTCTTACTCTATGGTGACCAATGACCAGGCGATTATTTTGCCAAACAGTTTCTATGTAGAGGATGGAAGTTATATCAGAATCAGAAATATCCAGGTTGGATATAATTTACCAAAAACATTTGCAAAATCTTTGTCTATTACTAAATTAAGATTATATGTAAGTGCTCAGAATCCATGGACTAGCTTTAAGTACAATGGCTTCTCACCTGAAATCTTGAATTCAGATAGAGTACAAATGGGAGTAGATCAGAACATTTACCCTATCTCTGCAATCTACACATTTGGTATGAATTTAACATTTTAATTAGAAAAGTAATGAAAAAAATATTTTTATCCATTGCAATGGTTTCTCTTTTAACCAGCTGCAATAATTATCTAGATATCAAAGAGGAAGGAGAAGTAGAGGCGACATCTTTTTTCCAGACTCAGGAGGATGCTATGCAGGCAACGAATGCCGTGTATAACTTCTTAAGAAGCTGGGAAAATTCAGCATTTCCTTACCAGTTTATTTATGGTGTTCCGGCAGATGATGTGGTGAAAGGATCTAATCCGGGAGATGCGTCTTTTATCAATGTGTATGATAATTTTACCTTTACGGTAAGTGATGACGGAGTAAGAAGTTATTGGATTGGTCAATGGCAGGCTATAAACAGAGCGAATCAGGTTATTACTAACGTTCCAAAGATAAATATGGATTCAACGCTTAAAAACAGACTTGTTGCTGAATCAAAAATGTTGAGAGCCTATTTTTATTTTAATTTGGTACGAATCTATGGTGGTGTGCCAATATTTGACGGATTACAGACAAATTATAATATTCCAAGGAATTCTGTAAACGAGGTTTACAATTTTATTATCTCTGATCTTACCAGTGCTGCAGAAATTCTCCCTCAAACTTATCCTGCTACAGATCTGGGGAGAGTTACTAAAGGTGCTGCATTAGGATTATTATCGAAAGTTTATCTTTACAAGAAAGACTGGCAGAAGGCTTATGATACTTCAAACCAACTAATAGGAATGGGATATGACTTAGAGTCAGACTTCAATCGTGTATTCAGAATCGCTGGAGAATTTGGAAAAGAATCCGTATTTGAAGTTAACTGTGATTGTGCTCCTCAGCTTAATCCGAATGCAGGGAGTCAATATGCAGAAGTTCAGGGAGTAAGAAACCAATTCGGATGGGGATTCTTCACCCCTTCTCAGGCTTTGGAAAATGCATTCGAACCGGGAGACATCAGAAAAGAGCTTACTATTCTTAGAAATGGAGAAACTACTCCGGAAGGCGATTTAATTGCAATGGGAGATCCAAATTCTGTTACAACATACAACCAAAAAGTATATCTTCCAAAAGCTTTAAACAACAGCGCTTGTGCTTACGGATCAAAACAGAATATCAGAATTTTAAGATTTGCTGAGATTCTTTTAATCAATGCAGAAGCTGCTAATGAATTAGGTAATACTGCTACAGCTACAGCTAACCTTAATAAGGTAAGAACAAGAGCTCAATTGGCAGGTACTACAGCCTCAACACAGACTGCTCTTAGAAAAGCAATCTGGCATGAACGTAGAGTAGAGCTTGCTATGGAAGGTGATCGTTTCGTAGACCTTGTAAGAACAGGTGAGGCAGCTACCGTCCTTGCGCCTTATGGATTCAAAGCAGGTAAAAATGAATTATTCCCGATTCCTTTGGATGCGATGAACCAGAGTAACGGTGCTTTTGTTCAAAACCCCGGCTATTAAAATTTAATCAATAAAAACTTTAGAGGAGAATGAAAGTTCTCCTCTTCTTTTAGTAAGAAACCCTAAAAAAGAGATCTCATGAAAAGGAACGTATTATCAATAGCTATTACTTCATTATTCTTTGTGTATTCCTGTAAAAATGCACCCGTTGCCAAACAGGAGACCGGAAAAACTGAAGCGGTAAAAAGCAATATCACGGATGAGCAACTGATGGACAGAGTGCAGAAAGATGCTTTAAAGTACTTCTGGGACTATGCAGAACCTAACTCAATGCTGGGAAGAGAGCGCTACCATGAAGACAATATCTATCCGGATAACGATAAGCACGTGATCACGACAGGAGGCTCAGGCTTCGGGTTGGCAACTATTCTGGTAGGGGTAGAAAGAGGATTTGTTCCAAGAAAAGAAGCGGTGAAAAGGCTTACTCATATCATGGATTTTCTGGCTAAAGCAGACCGCCATAAAGGAGCATGGTCACATTGGATCAATGGGGAAACCGGAAAAACCGTACCATTCGGGAAAAAAGATAATGGAGGTGACCTTGTGGAAACCGCTTTCCTTACCTCAGGAATACTGATGGTTCGTGAATACTTTAAAAACGGAAATGCAGAAGAAAAAAAACTGGCAGCAAAATGTGATGAACTGTGGAAAGGAATCCAATGGAACTGGTATACCAAAGGAGGACAGAAAGTCCTTTACTGGCACTGGTCACCGGATTACCAATGGGAAATGAACTTTCCTCTTGAAGGATATAATGAATGTCTGATCACTTATATTTTAGCAGCATCTTCACCGACTTATTCCATTGATGCAGAAACCTACTATAAAGGCTGGACCAGAAACGGAACTTACCTTACAGATAAAACAAAATACGGACTACCTCTGTATGTAAAACACAACTATGCCGAAGAATACGGCGGCCCGCTTTTCTGGGCACAATATTCATATATCGGGCTTGATCCTACGGGATTATCTGATAAACTTGTCAAAAACTACTTTGACATCAATAAAAATCAAACCCTTATCGATTACAAATACTGTGTTGAAAATCCAAAACAATGGAAAGGGTATGGCCCCAACTATTGGGGGCTTACAGCCGGATATACCAGAAATGAGGACGGAAGCACAGGATATACCGCTCACATGCCTGGCAATGATAATGGAGTGATTACTCCTACAGCTGCCTTGAGCAGTTTTCCCTATACACCAAAAGAATCAATGGCTTTCCTGAGATTCATGTATACCCAAAAACCTGAATTCATAGGATCTGCGGGACCTTATGATGCTACCTCCATTAATTATAATAATTGGTTTACCCCAAGATATCTGGCGATAGATCAGGGAACGATAGCACCCATGATTGAAAATTACAGATCAGGATTCCTTTGGAAACTGTTTATGAATGCTCCTGAAATTCAGCAGGGATTAAAAAAACTAAGCTTCCGGTCAGCCAAATATGGACTCAAATAAATTAATAGGAACGGGCCATTATCCTGAGCTTAGTCGAAGGGAATCCGTTTACATAAAAAAAATCAAATCCGCTGGCTTTAGCCAAAACCTAAATAACAATATGAAACTAAAACTGAAACATATTCCTCTTTTACTGCTGCCGTTTTCAATACCAATGAATGCGCAGGAGATAAAAGGGGAACTCAATAAAGAAATTAGAAGACAGGAAAAAATGTCTTACATTCTGGATTATCCGCAGAATGTTAAAGGAAATGTACCACTAATAGTTTTCCTTCATGGTTCAGGAGAGCGTGGAGCTAATCTTGATCTGGTAAAGGCACATAGCCCGTTTACCTATAAAAACCTGATCAAAGAACCTGTAGCTGTTCTCGCACCCCAATGCCCGGAAGGAACATGGTGGGATACGGTTACCGTATATCATCTGATCAAGGAAATTCAGAAGAAATATAAAATTGATGCTTCCCGTATTTATCTTACAGGACTTTCTATGGGAGGATGGGGAACCTTAAAGCTGGCTATGGAGCATCCGGAAATGTTTGCTGCAGTGGCTTCAGTTTGTGCCCCTACAGATCAGGTAATGACCGCTAATATTCATCGGTTTAAAGATCTGAACATGAAAATTTTCCATGGCGGAATGGACGATATTGTACTACCTGCCAATGCTTTTAATTTTTATCAGAAGCTGCATCCTGTAAATCCTTCAGCAGAATTGGTTATCTTCCCGAATGATAATCATAACTCATGGGATTCGGCATACTCAAATCCAGCTCTGTATGAATGGATGCTGTCTAAAAAGAAAGAAAAATAATCCCAAAATACACAATGATTGAAAAATAAACCCATCAAATTAAAGCAAAAAATATAAAACAATAATTTAAGAAGATAGATTTATGAAAAAGTTAATTGTAATTGCCACTTTAGCATTGGCACCTGTATTTTCCGCACAGGAAATGGTAACGAAGCCCGTTCAGTCTTACCAGACAGCTCAGTATCAGGCTAAGAAGAAAGCTTTTGTAGACAATCTTTTATCTAAAATGACATTGGATGAAAAAATTGGCCAGATGAACCTTCCGACTTCCGGAGATTTCACTACAGGACAGGCACAGAGCTCTGATATCGGAAAGAAAGTAGAGCAGGGATTAGTCGGCGGATTATTCAATATAAAAGGAGCAGATAAGATCAAGGCTGTTCAGAAAGTGGCTGTAGAAAAAAGCCGTCTGAAGATTCCTATGATTTTCGGGATGGATGTTATTCACGGCTATGAAACTACTTTCCCGATTCCTTTAGGACTGGCTGCTTCATGGGATATGAATCTTATCCAGCAATCTGCAAAAGTAGCTGCGAGAGAAGCTGCTTCTGATGGGATCAACTGGACATTCTCTCCTATGGTAGATATTTCCCGCGAGCCAAGATGGGGTAGAGTATCAGAAGGTTCTGGTGAAGACCCATATTTAGGAAGTGAAATTTCTAAAAATATGGTGTATGGCTATCAGGGGAAAGACCTGGCTAATGGAACCAATATCTTAGCTTGCGTGAAACACTTTGCCTTATATGGAGCAGGGGAATCCGGAAGAGATTACAATACGGTTGATATGAGCCATGTAAGGATGTTCAACGAATATTTTCCTCCTTACAAAGCTGCAGTGGATGCTGGTGTGGCTTCTGTAATGGCCTCTTTCAATGAAGTGGACGGAGTACCGGCGACAGGAAACAGATGGCTTCAGACAGAAGTTTTAAGAAATCTATGGAAGTTCAAAGGCTTCGTAGTAACTGACTATACCGGTATTAATGAAATGGTAGACCACGGTATGGGAGATCTTCAGCAGGTATCTGCTTTGGCTTTAAAAGCTGGAGTTGATATGGATATGGTGGGAGAAGGTTTTTTAACAACTTTAAAAAAATCCCTTCAGGAAGGAAAAGTTACACAAGCTGAAATTGATATGGCAGCAAGAAGAATTCTTGAAGCAAAATACGATCTTGGTTTATTTGATAATCCATACAAGCATGGAGATGCGAAGTTAGCGGCAAAAGAAGTCTATAATATGGAAAACCGTAATATAGCAAGAAATGCAGCTGCCCAATCTATGGTGTTATTGAAAAATGACAATCAGGTATTGCCTTTGAAAAAATCAGGAACAGTGGCTGTAATCGGACCATTGGTGAATAACTCAATGAATATGGCCGGAACTTGGAGTGTTGCTACAAAACATGCTGCTTCAGTTTCTTTGATGCAGGGATTACAGTCGAACTACGGAAAAGAAGTTAAGTTTTTATCAGCAAAAGGAGCCAATATAGACTATGATGCCAAATTAGAAGAAATTTATGCTGCTCACGGTAAAAAAACAGACAGAGACAACCGTTCCAAAGAAGAATTGTTAAAAGAAGCGGTAGATGTTGCCAGCAAAGCAGATGTGATTGTTCTGGCTATCGGAGAATCTGCTGAAATGAGTGGGGAATCTTCTTCAAGAACAGAAATTACGATTCCACAGTCTCAGGTTGATCTGCTAAACGAATTAAAGAAGACGGGAAAACCAATTGCAATGGTTCTTTTCACAGGACGTCCTTTAGCTTTAACCAATGTAAAAGATACTCCGGATTCTATTCTGAATGCCTGGTTTGCCGGATCTGAAGCAGGTAATGCGATTGCGGATGTTCTGTTCGGAAAAGTAAACCCGTCGGGGAAACTTCCAATGACTTTCCCAAGAAGCCTTGGACAAGTGCCAATCTATTATAATGCTAAAAATACAGGTCGCCCGCTGAGCCAGGATAAAGTAGACAAATGTACTTATGAAAGATTCCGTTCGAACTATATGGACGAATGTAATACGCCTTTATATGCTTTCGGATACGGATTAAGCTACACCAAATTCAATTATTCTGATATGGCAGTTTCCACTGCTACCGCGAAAGGAAATCAGACCGTTCAGGCATCCGTTACTGTAACAAATACAGGAAATTATGACGGAGCTGAGGTTGTTCAGTTGTATATCAGAGATATGGTGGGAAGTATTACAAGACCGGTAAAAGAATTAAAAGGTTTCCATAAAATATTTCTGAAAAAAGGAGAATCTAAAAAAGTAACTTTTGATATCACTCCAGAAAGTTTGAAATTCTATAACGGAGATCTGAAATATGACTGGGAATCAGGAGAATTTGATATTATGATCGGAACCAGTTCTGACAATGTTCAGCATTCAAAGATTAACTGGACTAAGTAAGTAAGTCACCGGATTGTGTTATGATGTTTTTTTTGGCATGATTTTTAATAATACCTCGGGTAATTATTAATATACAAATCGACATGAAAAAAACAATTTTATTAAGCACAATGTTCCTGGGTTCTTTACTATTTGCACAAAAAGGAACAATAAGAGGTGGAGATAAAGATGCACACGGATGTATTGGTTCTGCAGGATATACTTATTCTCAAATTAAGAAAGACTGTATAAGAACGTTTGAACAGAAAATCAAGTTAACAGAAGTAGCTCCGAAAGACAGCTATACTTCAATAGCTGCAGTTATTTTCAGTAAAGACATGAAACAAGCTGAGGTTTTTGTAAAAGATGCCGGTGAAAGAAGCATCATCCTTACCAGAGCAGGAGGTAAAGCCAAAGCATGGAAAAAGGATGGTTATGTATTGGTTCCTTACAAAAAGCACGGATACCAGCTTAAAAAGGATAATATCGTGATCTATCAGTAAGATCCGGTTTTAAAAAGAAAAACCGCTCGCAAGAGTGGTTTTTTTTGTACCTTAGAGAAATTAATTAATATCACATTTTTGGGATATTTTTAATCCATCAGAAAACAAAAATTTTACCTATGAAAAAAATAATTTTACTCAGTGCCATGTTCCTTGGTTCATTCGTTTTTGCGCAAAAAAGTACTCCTGTTCTGGGAGGCGACAGAGATGTTCACGGTTGTATCGGTTCAGCAGGATATACATATTCACAATTAAGAAATAATTGTATACAGACTTTCAATCAGAAAATAAAACTCAAAGAAGTAAATTCAGACAAAAGCTATACTTCAATGACGGCAGTTATTTTTAATAAAAGCATGACTAAAGCCGAAGTATTCATTCCGGATGGAGCTGCAAAAAGCATTATTTTGGATAAGCAGGGAAAAGCAAAAATATGGAAAAGCGGAGCTCATCTGAAAGACAGCTATGTTTTAACTCCCTATAAAAAAAGCTACCAGATCAAGAAGAATGATGAAGTCATTTATAAGTAAAATAAAACCAGAAATAACAGACCACTCGCAAGGGTGGTTTTTTTATGTCAATAGTTAAAATTAATTCGGTTTAATACGACATGTTTTGACGTTGCGGATAGATATTTTTACATCATAATAAAATAAAAACTGGTATAAATAGAGAGAATCTAATTAAAAATAGTATGATTTACAGGATACCACACAAAAATGATTTCCATGTCTTAAAAAGTGTTAAATTCGCGAAGTTTTAAGAAACTAATTACTAACTCAAAAAAAACATAGAATGAAGAAATTCTATTTCGGTGCATTCACTTTATGCACAATCCTGGGCCTATCTGCTCAGGAAGTGGTTTGGCAGAAAGACATCCAATCTTCTACCCAGGATTTTCTAAGCCAGGTGACTACAACTATTGATCAGCAATATTTGATCACAGGAAGTTCTATTCAAAGCAATAAGCAACAAGCTTCAGGCAGTAAGCAAAACAACGGTTACGATTTTCATTTGATCAAACTGAATCAGCAAGGTGAAGAAGTCTGGGAAAAATATTTCTCAGGACAAAACCACGATTATCTGTCTGCTACTGTTACCACGCAGGATGGTGGATTTCTCTTAGCCGGAACTTCTTATTCAGGAAAAGGACTGGATAAAAAAGAAGATTCCAAAGGAGGCTCAGATATCTGGCTGATCAGAATCAATGAATTTGGAGATGAACTATGGCAGAAAACGTTAGGAAGTTCTTCCGATGAAGAAGCCAGAGCTGTGATTCAAACGACAGATTTAGGATTTTTTGTTGCCGGAAATGTCCAAAACTCATCAAAAGGCTATGGTTCCAAAGATGTTTTAATTACCCGATTAGACAAAGACGGAAAAGAATTATCACAATTGATTTTAGGTGGAAAAGGTTTAGACGAAGTAGAAAAGATGATTCCAACGAGAGATGGAGGAGCTTTATTAGGAATTTATTCGAGGAGTTCCGAGATTCGTGTTTCTGGATCTGACAAAGGTTCCGGGATGCGAGATGCGGGTTCTGTATCAGACGTTCAAAGCCCGAAACCCGTATCCCGTACCTCGAAACAAACTGAAAATTTCGGTGAAGGCGACTACTGGATTGTCAAGCTGGACAAAAACGGAAAAGTAGAATGGGAAAAGAACTTTGGAGGTAAAGGAGATGATCATATCAGAACGCTGGCATTAACTTCAAATGGCTTTATCATTGGTGGAGAATCCAGATCAGAAAGGTCAGGTAATAAAACCGTAGGAATTGAAGAAGGAACAGATCTTTGGCTGATTTCTTTAAATGAAAGAGGGGATGAACAGTGGCAGAAATCCTTCAACTTCAAGAACCGTGATATCCTGATGGGAATGAGCGTTCTTCATGCAGCAGATGATAAATCTTCCAAAGGAATTTTATTAGGTGGCTATACTCAGGCAGAAGGAAGAATAGAAACTGATGATGAAACATTCTGGATGCTTTATCTGGACCAAGACGGAAATGAACAGTGGAGAAAACACGTCAAAGGAGAATCCAGAAAAAAAGAAGAAAGACTTTCTGATTTAAAGCTGAACAGAGATGGCTCTATTGTTCTGGCCGGAACCAGTGCAGAAGAATTGGGGAAAGAAAACTGGAAGATTGTCAAGTTAGGAGATAAGCAGGTTGATCAGTTGATTGAAAAATATGACATCAAAATTTATCCGAATCCTGTTTCAGACTATGCTTACGTCGAAATAGGTTTTGATTTTAAGGATGCAGAAATTTTCTTATATGATATGAGTGGAAGACAGCTTCAGAGTATTAAAGCAAAGAATAAAGTAACTAAGATTAATACCCAGGCTTTAGTTCAGGGAGCTTATCTGGTGACTGTAAAAACGGATACAAATAAAACGGCGAATGCTAAATTGATTAAGAAGTAAACTTATGAAAAAGATTTTTATAATAGTAACTTTATTGTTTATATATAATATTGGATTTTCACAGATTTTCAAAAATCCTAATAATATATTTCCATATACTCCTGAAACGAGTAGTCTTTTAAAATATCATGAAACACCTGTTTCAAATTATACAGGCGTTCCTAATATTTCAATACCAATTTATACTGTAAAATCAGGAAGTATAGAGGTCCCAATTAATCTATCTTATCATGCGGGGGGAATACTAGTTTCCGAAATGGCAAGTACTGTAGGTTTAGGTTGGTCTATCAGTACTGTAGATCCAATCACGCGGAAAATTAATGGATTAGTTGATGAAAATGGTATAATGGAAAACAATTCGGATAATATAGAAGGATTTTTAAATAATAATATAGACTATCAACAAAATTTATTAAATCTAATTAGATATCCACAAAATAATCAACCACTTTCAGATCTTATGCCCGATGAATTTAATTTATCTTTAGATGGTTTTTCAGGAAGTTTTTTTTATAATCCAAAGAATAAGAAAATAGTTACATTTCCGATATCAGATTTAAAGGTTGATTATAATAAAATCGGTTCACAAATAAAAAAAATTGATACAATTAACATTACTGCAACTAATGGTATTAAATATACATTTGGAGGTGATGGAACAGAGACTTTTTATAATACTGCTACACCGTCTAGTAATTTTTATGGTGCCAATGCATGGAAGATAAAGAGAATAAAAGGAATTGATAATAATGTTATTAATTTTTCTTACTTACCTCACAACATCATCAAAAGAACTATTGCACCACAGGCAAGGCTTTTCCCATATACACTTCATGTATCAGCACTTGCGTGTAGTCCTTCTTCAAATACAGGAATTAATCCTGTTGAAACTGATACTCAGTTTTCATCAATGGAATCACTTTTAGAAAGAATAGAAACTTCTGATGCTACAGTTAATTTTGTTTATTCTAATAGGTTAGATTTTAATGATTTAAAAAAACTTGATAAAATTATTGTTAAAAATAAAACAGGTCAAATAATTTCAGAAAAAAGATTTAATTATGGATATTTTGAAACTATTCCACAGGCTGCTGGGGTTTCAGATCCTACCGAGGATGTTACGAAAAGATTGAAGTTGTTATCTTATCAAGAGTGTGATAGGGATGGAAAGTGTATAACAACTTCTTTTGAGTATTATGAAGAAAACAAAATGACACAGAGGAATTCTTATTCTTCCGACCACTGGGGGTACTATAATGGCAAATTAAATAATTATGGTTATCCTAACGTGCCAATTAAATATTATAAAATTATGGGTAATTCTGTTGTAACTGTTGACGGATTTACTAAAGATCTTCAATCTGATTTAATCAGGATAGCTAATAAGGATGTTGATCCTTTATATACTCAAACTTTTTCTTTAAAATCAATTACTTATCCCGAGGGAGGAAAGAATGAATATATTTACGAACCTAATACAGCCAGTTCATTATTATATCAACCAAGTGATGAACATTATTTTTTAAAAACAAAAAAAGTACTTAATAAGGGTGAATTATTTGTAATAAGTGGTAGCGTAGAAGGAGATAATATCAACTATTCTCAACCACCAACAACAATTGAAAACAATTATACTAAAACATTTGTAAGAGAAATTGATCTTTCAAATTACGATAAGCATCTCAATTTGAAAATTACAAGAACATCAACTTTTAAAGCATCAACTTTTTCAAATTCGCTAGATAGCAGCTATTTATATGCATTATTTAGTATTTATTATTTTGAAAATGGAATTAAAAAATATTGGATATCAGATGTTCCACTAGATAGTGAAGTTACATTGGATTTTCACGAATATAATAGTCAAAATGTTCCGACCCAAAAGGTGTATGCGGAAATAAAACATATATATTGGGGAGGATTAAATTCCACTGGTAATATATCCAATTATATATATTTTTATTCTCAGGTAGGTTTTAGCTGGGAGGAGCCTGACCCCAATGCAATTGACACTCCCATCATTTTGGGTGGTGGAATACGCATCAAAGAAATCAAACAATATGATAATGATCAATACAAATATTCTACAAAATACTCCTATACAAAGAATGGAAATCCTCAGCTTTCAAGCGGAGTATTGTTTGATATTCCAATGTACACTAAAAATAACAGAGTAGGACGAATTACCTCTGGGAGTTGTAGTGGAACAGCAGGTGGTTATGTTGGAGTGGGAAAGTCTGTAGAAGATGCTATTGAACTTTCTGTAAATCCTGTTATTACTGGCATGAGAACACAAGGCAAAACAATTGGCTATACAAATGTTGAAGTAGTAAAAACAGATGCTAATAATAATCCAAAAGGAAGAGAAATATTCCAATATTATACAGAGCCACCATTACAGACAGGAGATAATTTTCTGGCTACCAATGAAAGTACTTCAGCAAAGTATGAATTTATAGAAAGTAGAGATTGGAGAAATGGACAACTGATAAAATATATAGCTTTTAAAAATGCAACTGACACAATTAGAACAATTGAAAGAAATTTTTATATTTCAGGAGCTCCTGCTGCAATGGCAAACTATCTGTTGGATAGAAATGTGAAGATGATTTTATATAATTTAATTTCACCTATAGATTATGTTCCAGGAGGAATTACATTCAGAGATTACGGACCACCAATATCATTTGCTAATGATTTATATATTAATGGTGTTTATCCTTCATATATTGGTATGAATTCAAATACTAGTCCTGCTCCTTTCCCAATTTTTGTAAGACATAACGATGCATTTTTATTGAAAAAAGAGACAACAACCGATTATTTTACTAATGGCCGTAAGAAATCAAAAACATCAGAATATCTTTATGAAGATGCATTATATCCAACAAAATTAACTTCCCAAAAAGATAGTTTTTCAGGAGAGGATGTTACCATTAATACCAGCTATAAATATTCTCCTGAAAAAGGAAATCAAAAATTAATTACAGGCAATATGATTGGTATTCCTTTAGAAACAGAAACAACACAAACTATTGGAACTGCTACCAAAACAATTTCAAAGGTTGAAACCAAATATGATAATCCCTTGAACTTACTTCCCAGCTCTGTTGTGTCTACAGATTTACAAAATGTTGTTTCTAATGAAGTGACTTATGATCAATATGACAACAAGGGTAATTTGCAGCAGTACACTACCAAGGACGGCCTTTCCACAGTAATCGTCTGGGGTTACAATCTAACCCAGCCCATTGCAAAGATTGAAGGAGCCAAATTAACAGATATCCAGCAGTCATTAATAGATTTCATTGTTAATGCTTCTAACACAGATGCCTCTGCTGTAGCTAATAATGATGAAACCTCATTTTTATCTGTACTGAATACCTTCAGAAACAGTCTGCCAAACTATCAGATTACCACTTATACTTATGACCCATTAATTGGGGTAAGAACCATCACACCACCATCCGGAATCAGAGAAAGCTATGTTTATGATTCCGCAAACAGGCTTCAGAAAGTGATCGATGTGAATGGTAAAGTGTTGAAGGAAATGAAATACAACTATAAAAACTAAAACTGATGAAAAAGATAATAATACCAATAGGAGCGTTGCTCTTATCCAATATAGCCTATGCGCAGCTTTCCACGATTTCAAGCAATGAAAACTATATTCAGTCCAAAACGTATCTGGATTATAATGGTACTACAGCTACAAAATCCTCAGAATCTGTACAGTATTTTGACGGGCTGGGAAGACCAAAACAGATTGTTAACATAGCAGCATCACCACTGGGACGTGACGTTGTGACCCATATTGAATATGACCCGTTCGGAAGGCAGGTCAAAGATTATCTTCCTGTTCCCCAGCTTTCTACCAGCAATGGAAACTATTATTCAGGGCCATTGGGTGTTTATCCCAACACCTACGGGAATGAAAAGATCTATTCTGAAAAAGTGCTGGAAAACTCACCATTGGATAGGGTTCTGGAACAGAAACAGGTAGGTAATGACTGGAACGGAAAATCTGTAAAGTTTAGCTATGACACCAACGGATTGAATGAAGTCTATCAGTTTACCACGAGCACAAGCTGGGTAGATGGGGCTAGTAAAAGTGTATTGAGCTTATCACCTGCCACAGTTTATGCCCCAAACCAGCTTTATAAAAACTCTGTCAAAGATGAGGATGGCAATGAAACCATAGAATTTAAAAACGGTAGAGGACAGGTTGTGTTGGTAAGGAAAGTCATGAGCCCCGCAGAAAATGTGGATACCTATTATGTTTACAATGAATATGACCAGCTGGCTTTTGTCATTCCTCCTCTGGCTGTTCATAAGCCTATTACGGATGATCTTCTCAATACCTTATGCTATCAGTACCATTATGATGGTAGGGGAAGACTGGTGGAAAAAAAGCTTCCCGGAAAAGGCTGGGAATTTATGGTATATGATAAAGCCGACAGGCTGATGCTTACCCAGGATGCCAATATGAAAGGATCTGGAAAATGGATGATGACCAAGTATGACCAGTTTGGAAGAGTTGCCTATACAGGAATATTCAGTTCAAATGACAGTAGGGCGACAATACAGGATCAGATCAAGGATTTGGTTATTTATGATGCGCGCCATTCTACAGGTTTTGTAAGAAATGGAATGAATATTTATTATACGGCTGTCTATTTTACCCCGGAAAGTATTTTGTCTGTTAATTATTACGACTCTTATCCTGCCTACAGTTTTAATCCGGCATTCCCTTCAACAATTCAGGGAGAACCGGTATTGACTGCAACCCCTGCAGCTGACGGAAGAAGTACGAAAGGGCAGCCTGTAATGAGTTTTGTAAAAAACATTGAAGATGATAACTGGACCAGGAACTATACCTATTACGATCAGAAAGGAAGAGCCATTGGAAGTCACTCTATCAACCATTTGGGAGGCTATACTCACACAGAATCCAAACTTGATTTTGCGGGAGTTACGAAACAGACTGTAACAAAACATAAAAGACTTAACACGGATACTGAAAGAGTGATTACCGAAACGTTTGATTATGACAGCCAGAACAGGTTATTGGTACACAAACATCAGGTAGACAGTAATCCGGTAGAGATTTTAACTCAGAATAAGTACAATGAAATTTCTCAGCTTGAATCTAAGAAAGTAGGTGGAACATCTCTATCATCACCATTACAGACCATAGATTATAAATACAATATCCGTGGTTGGATGACCCAGATTAATGATCCTGGCAACTTAGGAAGTGATCTCTTTGGGTATAAGATCAATTATAATAAAGTGGAAGGGCTGGAAATTCCCAATGCAGACTACCCGAATCAAAAAGTAAAACCGAAATACAATGGAAATATTGCAGAAGTATCATGGAAAACCCTAACAGAAGATAATGAACCGTTAAAAAGATATGGCTACGCATATGATAGTGTAAACAGACTCACAGGTGGTTTTTATCAGAAGGATACAAATCCCTATGCAAAAGAATACAATGAGCTTCTGGCCTATGACGTGAATGGAAATATCCTGAATCTGGTAAGAACTGAAGGATTGCTTCCAGGAGCAAACACCACTTTAATGATTGATAATCTGAAGTATGATTATGTAGGAAATAAGTTAGTGAAAGTTACAGATCAGCAGCAAAATCCATCTGGTTATCCTTCCATTACAGTTCCTAATCCTATTGAGTATGATAATGGCAATCTCAGCGGGAATGGAAACATGACCAAACATTTGGATAAAGGGATTTCCTCTATTGAATATAATTATTTAAATTTACCAGATAAGATTACCCAAAACTCAAAATTGACAAGCTATCTTTACAGAGCAGACGGGGTAAAAGTAAAGAAGCTTTTTGGAGATCTGGAGACCCATTATCTGGATGGCTTTCAGTATAAAACTACATTTTTAAGAGAATCCTGGAATGGAGAAGGCACTTTCATTCCTGATCCTAATGAGATTCCTGAATTGAAATTGAGAATAATTCCTACTTCTGAAGGATATTATGATACGCTTCTCAACAAGTATGTCTATAATTTTACAGATCATTTGGGAAATGTAAGATTAAGTTATACCGATACAAATGGAGATGGTATTATCCAGCCAAGGAGATATAATACATCAACATGTTCGCCTAAATTTGGTTGCCTTGGAGAATGGAAACCGGGAGAAATTGTAGAAGTCAATACTTATTATCCTTTTGGATTATTGCATAATTATACAGCTACAACGCAGAATGCTTATCAGTATAAGTACAATGGTAAAGAACTTCAGGAGACGGGAATGTATGATTATGGAGCAAGAATGTATATGCCAGACTTGGGAAGATGGGGAGTTGTTGATCCGTTGGCAGAAAAGTATGCAGATTCTGCACCATATGTATATACAGGAAATAACCCAGTAATTTTTATTGATCCCAATGGAATGGAAATCGTTAATGGAGAAACAGAGAATAGAAAAAAACTTGAGAAAGACGTAAAACAACGAGAATCATTGTTAAATTCACAGTATAAAGGTAATAAAAATCTAACAAAGAAAGATTTTGATTCTAAAAAAGATTATAACAAATATGAGACCATTGTAAAAGGTTTGAATGAAGCTCAAGGAAATTTAGATAAAAGTATTGCCCTTGAAAAAGGGATTCAATCTGTTATAGATAATTTTAAAGGTGTGGATCCAGGTAATTTTAATTTAGCCAATAATTTGCAGTATAAAGATGCAAACGGTGTAACTCATGATATTGATGTTGTAGTTAAATCTGGAGAAGCTTCATCTTATGGAGGAGCCTTTACAGCAACTGCCTTTACCTCTACAAAAGACACAAATGGTAATTCCCAATATTTTGGAATTCATTCAATCACAACAACTTTAGATTTTAAGAAGGTAACTCCGTTCTCAGGAGCTTTTGCTCATGAAATGGGTCATGCCTATAATACTGCTATGAATCCAGCACAGGCAAGATCTCAAGGAGTTGGAGATTCTGGCACTATTAATTGTCAAGCTCCAGCAAATAGAAATACTTTCCAATCTAAGACAGCTATGGATTGGCAAGAAAACTTTATACTAAAACAAATGAGTAAATTTCAAATAATTAAATAATTAATAATTATGTTCAAGTCATTCTATATACTAGTATTTACAATTTTTATATCAAGCTTATCTTTTTCCCAAACTGTAAATGAAAAGTTCAAAATGAATTTAATTGAAGATGGTATTTTAACCATTCAAGATAAGAATAATAAAAATAAATACTATAATCCCGAATTAATAAACATGCAATTTGACACAGTAAAAACTACTTCAATTTATTTGGATGAAAATTTTAAAATTTTAAAATTTAATCTTAAAAAGGATAAAGTAGAATATGATCGTGATAAACTAGTTGCTTTATTTAATTCTTCCTTTTGCGATACATATGTTTTAGCAATTGACTCTGAAAATAACAGCTATAAACTCTCTGGATTTTCAAAAAATGATCTTCTTTATTTTATAAATTCTATCAAGAAAATTTTTCATAACAAGAGTTCTAAATATGTACTAACTTATTTAAAAGATAATATTCAGGAAATAGATTTTGACTGCATATATAAAAGTTTGAAGAATGAAAAATTTGACAATAGATGTATTATATCATGCGCGGAAGGGATAAGGAGTCATTAAATTGCTTCTAAAGGATTGGCGAGCGTCTCGCTCGTGTCCGAAAATAAAACATAAAGCCACTGTTCTTGCAGTGGCTTTTACTCCCCTGCTGGCGCGAGCGTCTCGCTCGTGTCCACAAATAAAACGAAGCCTCTGCAATAGCAGAGGTTTTTTATTTTCCCTGTTTTGAAAAACTATATTGATATATAATGATCATCAAAAGTTAATAAACAAATTGTCTTTGTAAATTGTATAAAATGAATAGTTTATATTTTTTTATCTGAAAAATTTCTATATTGTATTACCAAATTAAAGCGTAATCCGAAAAGCATATAGAGTAGGAGAAAAATCAAAAAAATGTTATTATGAAAAATCTAAGAAAACTTTCAAAAAGAGAATTGAAAACAGTTCAGGGAGGTATCCCGATGTGTCTTGCAGGATACTTCTGGTGCTCACTGGAAAGAAAATGTATTCCGGTAGGGTCACCATGCGGACTTATTATTGATTAATTTCATTCATGAAAATAAGGTAAAGAACAGGCTGTCTCAGAAATGAGATAGCTTTTTTTTATGTGCTCTCACCAATTGACTTAGGAATCAGGAGCGTTAAGAAAATTTCAATGTAATCCGTTAAAAAATTTCCACTGTCTAAGCATGGGACTTGCTCAGAACCGAAGCAGAACCGAATGATCCATGCGAGTTTGGAAATTTTAGGATTCCATTTAAATTTTTAGCGGATGATTCCCCATCTTGAACTTTTGCATACTTTTGTTTGACTACGTCGAATCTTTGATTTCAAGACAAAAGTATAAATGAAAATCATATTAAATATTTTACAAATTATTTGTTTTACTTCTTTTTTAATCTGTGTCTTTTATTTATTAATGGTATTAGCCAGTAGTCACAACATTCCTCTTCGTGTATATCTGAAAATGGTCATTGCAATTCTAATTTCTATAATCCTATATTTCTATCTGCGATATATTAAAAAGAAAAGGTTCGGCAGCTAGTCTCGCCTAGAACATGGTTATAAATAGAACAAGAGATAGTATTAGTTTCTAGTATTAAAAATTAACATGCTACTTATATCTGACTTAGGAATCAGAAGCGTCAAGAAAATTTCAATGTAATCCGTTAAAAAATTTCCACTGTCTAAGCATGGGACTTGCTCAGAACCGAAGCGGAACCGGATGATCCATGCGAGTTTGGAAATTTTAGGATTCCATTTAAATTTTTAGCGGATAATTCCAGTCTTGAACTTTTGCATACTTTTGTTTCAAGACAAAAGTATAAATGAAAATCATATTAAATATTTCCCAAGTTATTGTTTTACTTCTTTTTTGTATATGTCACTTATTTATTCATGGTATTAACCGCCAGTCATTTAAAAAGTAGTATGTACTAATGTACGACTTAGGAATCAGGAACGTTAAGAAAATTTCAATGTAATCCGTTAAAAAATTTCCACTGTCTGAGCATGGGACTTGCTCAGAACCGAAGCGGAACCGGATGATCCATGCGAGTTTGGAAATTTTAGGAGTACATTGAAATTTTTAGCGGATGATTCCGTCTTGAACTTTTGTATACTTTTGTTTGACTACGTCGAATCTTTGATTTCAAGACAAAAGTATAGATGAAAATCATATTAAATATTTCACAGGTTATTTGTTTTACTTTTTTTTAATCTGTGTCTTTTATGTATTGATGGTATTAGCCAGTAGTCATTTAAAAAGTAGTATGTTACTTATTAATGCCCGACTTAGGAATCAGAAGCGTCAAGAAAATTTCAATGTAATCCGTTAAAAAATTTCCACTGTCTGAGCATGGGACTTACTCAGAACCGAAGCAGAACCGGATGATCCATGCGAGTTTGGAAATTTTAGGAGTACATTTAAATTTTTAGCGGATGATTCCCGTCTTGAACTTTTGTATACTTTTGTTTGACTACGTCGAATCTTCGATTTCAAGACAAAAGTATAGATGAAAATCATATTAAATATTTCACAGGTTATTTGTTTTACTTTTTTTTAGTCTGTGTATTTTATATTGGTGGTATTAGCCAGCAGTCATTTAAAAAGTAGTATGTTACTCATTAATGTCCGACTTAGGAATCAGGAGCGTTAAGAAAATTTGAATGTAATCCGTTAAAAAATTTCCACTGTCTGAGCATGGGGCTTTTTCAGAACCGAAGCAGAACCGAATTATCCATGCGAGTTTGGAAATTTTAGGAGTACATTTAAATTTTTAGCGGATAATTCCAGTCTTGAACTTTTGTATACTTTTGTTTTAAGACAAAAGTATAGATGAAAATCTTTTATTTGATTCAGAATATGGTTGAAAAATCATAAAAACAGGATTTTCATCTCTCACTGAAAAAGCGTATTTTTGTACATCTAAAAAGTAAAAGAACGAATGAATTCCTACAAAAATCCATTGGAAGAGCGCTACTCCAGTGAAGAAATGTTATTTAACTTCTCACACAATAACAAATTCCAGAATTGGAGAAAGCTTTGGATAGCTCTTGCTGAAATCGAAAAAGACCTTGGACTTGAAATTACAGACGAGCAGATCGCTGAGTTAAAAGCTAATGCTGAAAACATCGATTATGAGAAAGCAGCAGAGTACGAAAAAAAATTCCGTCATGATGTAATGGCTCACGTTCACGCCTATGGTGATGTGGCGCCTTCAGCAAAAGGAATTATCCACCTTGGAGCTACTTCAGCTTTTGTAGGAGACAATACAGACTTAATCCAAATCCGTGACGGACTTTTAATCTTAAAGAAAAAGTTGGTTAACGTCATGAAGAACTTAGCAGACTTTGCTATTCAGTATAAAGACCTTCCGACTTTAGGATTCACACACTTCCAGCCGGCTCAGCTGACAACAGTTGGGAAAAGAGCTACCCTTTGGTTACAGAGTTTGGTTCTTGACATCGAAGAACTGGATTTCTTCCTTGAAACCCTTCGTTTCAGAGGAGTAAAAGGAACTACAGGAACTGCTGCCAGTTTCCTTGAGCTTTTCAACGGTGATTATTCCAAAGTAAAACACCTAGATAAAGAACTTTCAAAAAGATTCGGCTTCGATAAAGTTTTCGGAGTTTCCGGACAGACTTACGATAGAAAAATTGATGCGAAAGTAGTTGCTTTATTAGGAAATATTGCACAGTCTGCGCATAAATTCACAAACGATTTACGTTTACTTCAAAACCTTAAGGAAATTGAAGAACCATTCGAGAAAAATCAGATAGGTTCATCGGCAATGGCTTACAAACGTAATCCCATGAGAAGCGAAAGAATCGGAGCATTGGCAAAATATGTAATGTCTCTGACAACAAGTTCTGCAATGGTGGCCTCTACACAATGGTTTGAAAGAACATTGGACGACTCTGCCAACAAGAGATTAACCATTCCTCAGGCATTTTTAGCTGTTGATGCTATTCTTTTGATCTGGAACAATATTCTGAACGGAATTGTTGTTTATCCAAACAGAATCAACAAACATATTATGGAAGAGCTTCCTTTCATGGCGACAGAATACATCATCATGGAAGAGGTAAAAGCGGGTGGTGACCGTCAGGAAATCCACGAGGTGATCAGGGTTCACTCTATGGAAGCTTCCAAGAAAGTGAAAGAAGAAGGAAAAGAAAACGACCTTATCGAGAGAATCTTAAATGATGATTCTTTAAAACTAGACAAATCAAAACTGAAAGAAGTTTTAGATCCTAAAAACTTTATTGGTTTCGCGCCGATCCAGACTGAGGAATTCATCAAAAATGAAGTGCAGCCGATTATAGACCAAAACAAAGATTTAATAGGATTAGAAGCTGATCTTAAAGTATAAAACAATATGCAGTCTTTTCGGCTGCATATTTTATTTCCCACTCCAACTAATATGAAAAAACTACTACTAACCATTATATTAACACCAGTCATTTCTTTTTCTCAGACTAAAGAAGATTTACATTATTTCAAATCCAAAGATTCTTTAGTAGGAGTAAAAGATAAAGTAGGAAAAATAATTGTTCCTGCGCAGTTCAAAGTCTTTTCATTCCTAAAAGATGGAGATCCTGTAGAAGGAGAAACCATTCTTTTTGACGGAACTAAAGAAGGCGAAGAACCGGAGAAAAATGCATGGGGCTATGTGTATGATAGAAATGGAAAATTCCTGTATCAGCCTTTCCTTTTTGACAATGGAGCAGATTATTTCTCTGAAGGGGTAAGAAGACTGGTTAAAAATGGAAAAGTAGGATTTGCAGACCGAAACGGAAAAATTGTCATTGAAGCTGAGCATGATTTTGCATTCCCCTTCAATTACGGTTATGCTGCATTTTGTGACGGCTGTGATTGGGAAAAAACAAATGAGGAGCACAGATCCATTGTAGGCGGAAAATGGGGAGTAATGAATGTCAAAGGAGAAACAGTTCAGCCATTAACAAAACCATCAGAAAAGGATGTTGAAATAGACGGGAAATACTACCCGAACCCGTTTCAGTACAATGAAAAGGAGAAGAATATCCTTCAGTTCTTTGAAAAGCAGAAGAAAAAACTGTCAGATCTTTATTATGTGAACTTTTATAATAAACTGTCTGAAAAAGAAAAGAATCTGTTTTTTGAAATTGTGGAAAGACCAAAAGAAAACTTTCCGTATTATCAGGTGAATACCTATAATTACAGGAAAAAGGACTTGGATATGCTGTACCGCTTCAAGTTTCTGGTTTCAGAAGATGGAAAAACATTTTATGCCATTGAGGATTTTAATGAAAAGAAAGTTCCTTTTGAAAACTGGCTGAAAGAAGAAATAAAAAATGCTGAGGATTTTCAGAAAGAACATAAGGACAATCCGAATAAATTTATCAATAAATAATATAAAATTGGAAATTCGGCAGTTCAAATTTGAAGAACATATGACTTATTCCTTTAAATTTGTACAGAATAATGATTGGAGGGAAAATCTCTTTCAAAAATTTCCAATATAGATGGGTTTAAAGAAAAAAACTTTAACTCAGAAAAAGTAAAAAAGAAAAATAAATCTAATATTAAAAATCTGACATCTAATTTTTAATAATGTTACAGAATCAAAATTATCAACAATTAATGTCCGATCTTAAGGAGCTGGTAGACAAGACAAGAAGTCAGGTCGCTGCTCAGGTAAACTCGGCAATGGTGGTTTTGTACTGGGAGATAGGAAAAAGAATAAATGAAGATGTTTTAGATAATAAGAGGGCAGAGTATGGTAAAGAAGTTATTGTACAAATCTCTCAACAACTTAAGTTAGAATTTGGAAATTCATTTTCTGAGAAAAATATCCGAAAAATGATGCAGTTTGCGTCTGTTTTTAGTGATTTTAATATTGTCGCATCAGCGATGCGACAATTATCATGGACTCACTTTCTGCTTCTTATTCCTATTTCACAAGATACTAAAAGAAACTTTTATCTTGAAGTTTGTAAAATTGAAAATTGGAGTGTCAGAGTCTTAAGAGAGAAAATCAATTCTCTGCTTTTTGAACGAACAGCAATAAGTAAAAAGCCTGAGGAAATAATAGATAAAGAACTGAAAAAATGGTCTGAAAATAATCTTTTAAACCCTGATTTGGTTTTTAAAGATCCCTATTTTCTTGATTTTTTGGAATTGAAAGATACCTTTTCTGAAAAAGATTTAGAAGAAGCCATTATCGTAGAACTTCAAAAATTCATTTCTGAGTTGGGAAGTGATTTTGCATTTCTTTCAAGACAAAAAAGAATCACAATAGATAATAGAGACTACTATCTGGATTTGCTTTTCTATCATAGGAAATTAAAGTCTTTAGTCGTTATCGAATTGAAATTAGGTGAATTTGAAGCCAGCCATAAAGGGCAGATGGAGCTTTATCTCTCATACCTTAATAAATATGAAAAAGTAGAAGGTGAAAACCCTCCCATTGGTTTAATACTTTGTTCCGGGAAAAATTCCGAACATATAGAACTCATGAATCTGGAAGGGGATAATATAAAAGTAGCAGAATATTTACTTATCTTACCTTCAGAAAAAGTTTTGCTTGAAAAATTGCATCGTTCAATAGAGATAGCAAGAAATAAATTTGAAAATAAAAAATAAATCTAATATTAAAAATCTGACATCTAATGTCTAATAACAAAAGAATTTTCGTAGAAAAAAGAGGAATTTTCGATGTTGAAAGTCCAAAAATTTTTGATGAAGTAAAAGCGGTGGTTCCGGCAGTTCAAAGTGTGAAAGTATACAATGTGTATGATATTTTCAACCTGAATGACGGAGAATTTGAGAAAGTGGTGAACAACACTTTCGTAGACCCTGTTACTGATATTTTACACACAGAAAACCCTGCAAAAGCTATTCATTTCGGAATGGAATTTTTGCCTGGTCAGTATGATCAGAGAGCAGATTCTGCACAGCAGTGTATCGCTTTACTGACTGAAAATGAAAAATCAAAAGTAAGAAGTGGAAAATTAATCGAATTTGAAGGAGTTTCTGAAGCTGATTTGATTAAAATCAAAGACCTTCTGATCAACAAAGTGGAATCTCAGGAAAAAGACTTATCCATTCTGGATATTCCTGCAGATGAAACCCCGTCAAAAGTAATCATCCACGAAAATTTTATCAATTTCAATGATGCAGAACTTGAGAACTTCTATAATAATCACGGCTTTGCATTAGGATTGGATGACCTGAAATTCATTCAGGAATATTTCAAAACTGAAGAGAGAAATCCTACGGAAACAGAATTAAAAGTATTAGACACCTATTGGAGCGACCACTGTCGTCACACTACTTTCGAGACAGAATTGTCAGACATTCAGTTTGAAGGTCAGTTCAAACACACATTGGAAACTATTTTCAATGATTATATCGAAAAAAGAAAATTCTTAGGCCGTGAGCTGAAGCCAATTTCCTTAATGGACCTTGCCACAGTATGCGGTAAATATTTCCATAAAACAGGAAACCTGGATAATCTTGTTATCTCTGATGAGATCAATGCATGTACCATTCAGATCGAAGCAGAATATGACGGTAAAAAAGAACCTTGGTATTTATTATTCAAAAACGAAACACACAATCACCCTACGGAAATTGAACCTTTCGGTGGAGCATCAACTTGCTTGGGAGGTGCTATCAGAGATCCGTTATCCGGAAGATCTTTTGTTTTCCAGGCAATGAGATTAACAGGTGCTGCAGATGTCTTGGAGCCGGTTGACCAAACATTACCAGGAAAATTACCTCAGAAAACCATTACGAAACAGGCTGCCAACGGGTATTCTTCTTACGGTAACCAGATTGGTCTTGCTACGACAATGGTTTCTGAAATCTATGACGAAGGCTATAAAGCTAAAAGAATGGAAGTTGGTTTCGTTACCGGAGCTGTTCCTGTAGATTGGGTAAGACGTGAGAAACCTGCTAACGGTGATTCAATCATTATCTTAGGAGGAGCAACAGGTCGTGACGGAGTAGGAGGAGCAAGCGGAAGTTCAAAAGAGCAGGACGAAACTTCTATCCACACGATGAGCTCTGAAGTTCAGAAAGGAAATGCTGTAGAAGAGCGTAAAATCCAGAGGCTATTCAGAAATCCTGAGGTAACAAAGCTGATCAAAAAATCAAACGACTTCGGAGCAGGAGGTGTCTCTGTAGCAATCGGTGAAATTGCAGACTCTTTAGAAGTAAACCTTGATGTATTACCATTAAAATACGAAGGATTAAACGGAACCGAGCTGGCTATTTCCGAATCTCAGGAAAGAATGGCTGTAGTAGTTGATCCTCAGGATAAAGAAAAATTTATCAGATTCTGTGAAGCTGAAAACATTGTTGCCGTAGAAGTAGCAAAAGTGACAGATTCCGGAAGAATGCAGATGTTCTGGAAAGGAGACAAAATTGTAGACCTTTCAAGAGCTTTCTTAGATACCAACGGATGTTCAAAATCTCAGGAAGTGAAAATCACTCACCTTGAAGAAGTAAAAGAAGAAACAAAAGTTTTCACAGCAGAAAACTTTCTGAACATCTTAAAAGATAAAAATGTAGCTTCCCAGAAAGGATTGCTTGAAATGTTCGACTCTTCAATTGGTGCTACTACAGTTGCAATGCCTTTAGGAGGGAAATATCAGCAGACCCTTATGGAAGGAAGTGTGCAGACACTACCGATCTTAGGAGCAAAAGATATTAAAACCGTTTCTCTGGCAAGCTGGGGATTCGATGCTGAAATCTCAAAACAAAACTCACTGTTAGGATCATCTTACGCCGTAGTAGAGAGTGTAGCGAAGATTGTAGCGATGGGAGGTGATTATAAAAACATCCGACTAAGCTTCCAGGAATATTTTGAAAAATTGGGACAGAACCCTGAAAAATGGGGTAAACCTTTGGCTTCACTTTTAGGAGCTTATGATGCACAGATCAATTTAGGTCTTGCAGCGATCGGAGGAAAAGATTCCATGAGTGGAACGTATCAGGATCTGAATGTTCCGCCGACTTTGATTTCTTTTGCATGTGCCAACGGAGATAAAGAAAATATCATCTCTCCTGAATTGAAAAGTGCAGGGAACAAACTGTATTTCTTCAATCACATTGCTCAGGAAAGCGGACTTCCAAACTATACTGCTTTAAAAGAAGTTTTTGAATTCATTTTCGAAAACATCAAAGCAGGAAAAATTGTTTCTGTAAAAACAGTGAAAGAAGGAGGTTTGGCAGTAGCTTTAGCAAAAATGAGTTTCGGAAACAGATTAGGAGCTGAAATCAATGCTGACGAAGCTGTTTTATTAGCTAAAAATATCGGTAGCTTAATCATTGAAGCTAAAGAAGAATTAAGCTCTGTAAACCTTCAGTTGATTGGAAAAGTAGTTGAGGATGAAATTTTGAGCATCAACAATTTCAAATTTCAAATTTCAAATCTCGAATCCAGTTTTACTGGTACTTTCGAGAATCTCTTCCCGACAGTAGAAAAAGAAAAGATCACGGTTGAAATTGATGAAAAATCAAACTCAATCCATCCAAGAAATATCATCATTAAAAAACACGGAATTGCACAGCCGAAAGTATTTGCTCCTGTATTCCCGGGAACTAACTGTGAGTATGACACGCTGAATGCATTCCAGAAAGAAGGTGCCGTAGTTAGCAGCTTGCCTTTAATCAATATCAATCACCAGTTATTGGATGAAAGCATTGATGCATGGGTAGAAGAGATCAGAACTTCTCAGATTCTGGCCTTCTCAGGAGGTTTCTCTGCAGGTGATGAGCCGGATGGTTCTGCAAAATTCATTGTCAACGTTCTGAAAAACGAGAAAATGAAAAATGCAGTTCATGAATTACTAGACAGAGACGGGATGATCATCGGGATCTGTAACGGATTCCAGGCGCTTGTGAAATCAGGATTGCTGCCTTACGGAAGAATCAAGGATCTGGACGAAAACTCTCCGACATTAGCTCACAACGCAATCAGAAGACACATCTCTCAGATGGTTACTGTAAAAGTGGTGAATGACGAAAGCCCTTGGTTAAAAGGAATGAAAGACCAGACTTTCACAATTCCGATTTCCCACGGAGAAGGACGTTTCATGGCTTCAGAAGAAGAGATTAAGAAATTGTATGAAAACGGGCAGATTGCAACCCAATACATTGATCTTGACGGAAACATCGCACACGGAATGCCTTTCAATCCTAATAACTCTTTATTCGGAATTGAAGGAGTCACAAGTCCATGTGGAAAAATCTACGGAAGAATGGGCCACCCGGAGCGTTTTGCAGAAGGTCTCATGAAGAACATACCAACCGCGAATTATCACAATATATTCAAAAACGGTGTTGAATACTTCAAATAACAATACAAGAAAAATGATCGTCATCCATGGCGGTCATTTTTCGTCTCTAGGAGGCTTCTATGAAGAAGCTTCCAACGTTCTCATGAAGGATACAGACTGGAAAGTAGGAACTCTGGATGGCTTTGATGATATTCTCTATGGTGGTTTTGGAGTAATCGAAGGCAAAGAAGAAATTGAAATCATCTGGAAAGAATCAGAAAAGTCAAAAGAAGACTTTGGTTTTAATGCCACCCTGAATTCTATGAAAACAAAATCCGACAGGGAAAACCCTTCAACACAGAACTCATTCAACAGAAATTAAATGAATTGACTGAAGGAAAAGGACAAACGCTTTTTGAAATCCTGATTGAAATTATAAAATTACATACGAATATTACGCTGATATTAGAATGATGTAATGAGTAATGAGTAATGAGTAATGAGTAATGAGGGGAGATTTTTAAATGTTGATATCTTATAGATAGCTTCATCCAATCAACTTGTTGATTCCTTCTTTGCTTCCTTGAATCAACATACTCACAATAAAAGCCTTTGCGTCAAAAAAACAGAATATATTATTAACCATTAAGAATAATAAAGATTATAAGGAAAGTTAAGATTCATCGATGATGGATAAGGCATTCTGCTTCATAATAGCTTTAGCTGTTGCCTTAATAATTCTTCATCTCTTACAAAACCTTAATGGTTCAATTCACTTCATTCAACAAGGATATAAATACGTCTATTGCTGAGTGAAAAGCCCTTGCGAACGAAAAAATTAATATAAAAACTTTGCGTCTTTTGCGTTAAAAACTATGCAATTTGAAAGATATTAAGAATTTTTCTCACTATTTTTACTTCAACAAAACAGGAAACAATAAAGTTGAATGAAGAAAATTATTTATGGGCTGTTCTTCGGTGACAGCATTACCTACGGAGAATATGACGGAGTTTTTGGCGGCTGGGTAGATATTCTGAAAAGATATGCCCTGCAGAAATTTCATGAAGGAAACGGAGATGAACTGATCCTGTTCAATCTCGGAATAGGAGGAGAAACCACAGAAGGATTACTCAAAAGAATTCCTCATGAACTGGCTGCAAGAAATTCTGCTGATGGAAATATCGTTTTTCTGAGTTATGGAGCCAATGATCTTGCGGTAAAAGATGGAGTACAAATTGTAGAACCTGGTAAATTCAGGAGTAATATCAAAGAAGCTATTGCCCATGCCAGGCAGTTTTCCAATACTATTTATCTTGTGAGCATTCTTCCTTTCTCTCAAAAAATAGATGGAGTAGTAGTCAGCTCCGGGAAGAAAAGAATCAACGAGGATGTGGTTGTTTACAATCAAATTTTGAAAAATATTGCAGCAGAAGACTCATTGGGATATATAGATTTTTATTCTGCTTTCCTGGATGATAAAGAAATTCTGCTTTCTGCAGACGGTGTGCATCCTAATGAAAAAGGCTATGGAATGATGGCCGAAATCGCAATTCCAATCATTGAAAAGTATCTGTAATGCCTAATTTATTTTCTTATGGAACCCTGCAGAAAGAGCAGGTACAGCTTGAAACTTTTGGAAGAATTTTACAAGGTGAAAAAGATATCTTATCAGGCTATAAATTAAGTATGCTTGAAATTACAGATCCTGAAGTACTTCGGAAAAGCGGTCAGAAATACCATCCTGTACTTGAATTTTCAGGGAATGATAATGATCAGGTAGAAGGAGTACTTTTTGAGGTGAGAGAAGAAGAAATTCTTCAGGCAGATGAATACGAAGTAGATGATTATAAAAGAATAGAAACAGTCTTTAAATCCGGGAAAAAAGGATTTATCTATGTCGGAAAATAGTTTCTCATCTTTTAAAACATCCCCATACTGTCATTGCGAGCAAAGCGAAGCAATCCCACTGTCTCATATAAAGTTTCAACGAGGTCTTTGTCATTCCGGGCAAGGCAAGGAATCTAAGCTTGAATGTTCTCTCGCAGATTTCGCAAATGAAGTAACTTTTAGACTTAATAGGTGCTTTTCTACTAATATGACCAATTTAATATTCAATGGAATTGGGCTTTAGCCCACTTATCTTATAAATAAATCCATTGGCTTTAGCCCAAACTTAAAAAAACTACTGACATACCCTTGTCACAACCTGTTTTTATCTTTGTGCTAACAAAAAATCAATAAATGAATAACGTAAAAATAGAACCTTTTAAGGTGATCGGGATCTCTGTAAGAACAACCAATGAAAATGGACAGGCAGGAAAAGATATTCCGGTATTATGGGAGAAAATGATCAGCGAGAATATTGTCAATTCAATTCCAAATAAAATAGACAATACCATTTATTCCATCTATACAGATTACGAAAAAGACCATACAAAACCTTATACAACGGTTCTTGGATGTAAAGTCGAAAACCTTGATAACATCCCGGAAGGAATGGTTGGCTATACTTTTGATGGAGGAGAATATCTGAAATTTACCACAAAAGGAGACCTTTCAAAAGGGTTGGTTATCAACGAATGGATAAAAATCTGGGAAATGAATTTGAACAGAACATTTACCGCCGATTTTGAAGTGTATGGAGAAAAAGCACAAAATCCTTCAGATGCCGAAGTAGATATTTTCATCGCTGTAAAATAACAAAAAGTGAAAGAACCTGCCTTCACAACCTTTGAACTGAAGACGTGATATTCCCCTCCTTCGGAGGGGTGTCAAAAATTCAAAGAATTTTTGACGGGGTGGTTAAACAATATTTGTCAACAATTCCCCAATTTTAACTGAAAACATATTTCCCATACACCAAGACTCCGACAATCACCGCTGCAATAGCTGTAAGAACTACAGCACCTGCTGCAATGTCCTTAATAAAGCCAATTCTTTTGTCGAAATCAGGTTGAATGATATCACAGATCTTTTCAATAGCGGTATTAAAAATTTCAGCACTTAAAACAGCGAATGAGGCGATAATAACCAAAGTGGTGTCTGTGCTGCTCAGGTTGAAATAAAAAATAAGGAAGAGATTGACAAAAAATGCCAGAAGTTCAATCTGGAAATTCCTTTCCGTTTTTATCATCATCAAAACACCCCTGAAAGCATTGAGAAAACTTTTATGAATAGGAGGTTTTTGCATGATTGTGAACTTTTCACACAAAGATAGTCTTTGTATTTTGATAAAAAAATGAATCTTCGCAGAAATCAAAGCATAATGTCAAGGCTCAAAACAAATTAAGGATCTTTGTTAAAAACTCCTCCATATTATTCTTTTCTTTGTTGTATCTATTTATTATATTTGTAGAAACTTATTTTATAAATCTATGAAATTTATTATTTCAAGTGGTGAACTGCAGAAGGCTTTGCAAACTGTAAGTGGCGTAATATCAAGCTCTCAATCGAGACCGATTTTAGAAAACTATCTTTTTGAATTAGACGGAAATAATGTTACCATTACAGCATCTGACGGCGAGACAACTCTTGTTACTTCCCTGGAAGTAAAGTCTGATGATACAGGTAAATTTGCTGTTCCTGCTAAAATTTTTCAGGATTTTATCAAGACATATGGTGAACAGCCTCTGACATTTGTTGTAAAAGACAATGCAGAAGGTACCGGAAGCCAGCTTGAGATTTTAGATGAAAAAGATAATTTCGCAGTAGCATTAGACAATGCTGATGACTATCCTGAATTACCGGAATTTGACGCTTCCCAAAGTGTAACGATGCCGGCAGGAGTTTTGTCTGAAGCTTTGACAAACACACTATTTGCTACAAGTAACGACTCTCTTCGTCCGGTAATGACAGGAGTGCTTTTCCAGTTTGGAGAAAATGAAACCAATTTCGTTTCTACAGACTCCCACAGATTGGTGGTGTACAAAAGAGCAGACCTGATGAATGCTGAGCCGATGGAGTTTATCATGCCTAAAAAGCCTCTTAACATTTTCAAAAATATCCTGGCAAGTTCCAATGAAGACGTTACCATCGACTTCAATGAGAATATGGCTAAGTTTACTTTTGGTAAGCATATCTGGATCTGCAGACTGATTGACGGAAAATATCCGAACTATACTGCGGTAATTCCAAAAGAAAATCCAAATGTATTGACCATCAACAGAAACCTGTTGCTGGGAGCAATCAAAAGAGCGTCTATCATGTCCAACAAATCTACCAATCAGGTGAGATTCAAGCTTTCCGGAAATATTCTTCACCTTCATGCAGAAGATACTGAATATGCCAACAAAGCAGACATGCAGATTCCTTGTGATTACAACGGAGAAGATATCAATATCGGATTCAGCTCAAAATTCTTAACAGAAATGCTGACGATTTTAGGATCTGATGATATTACCATGAAAATGTCTCAGCCTAACAGACCGGGGATCATCGAACCTCTTGATGGTCTTGAAGAAAACGAAAATATCTTAATGTTATCAATGCCGGTAATCGGATTGTAATATTGATTTTGTATACAAATAAAAAGCCGGAATTTTCCGGCTTTTTTTGTAGGGTCTAATCGACTTAGGAATCAGGAGCGTTAAGAAAATTTAAATGTAGTCCGCCAAAAAAATTCCATTGTCTGGGCATGGGATATACTATTGAACCGAAGAAGAACCAGACGATCCATGCGAGTTTGGAAATTTTAGGAGTACATTCAAATTTTTAGCGGATGATTCCCGTCTTGAACTTTTGTATACTTTTGCTTCAAGGCAAAAGTATAATAAGAGAAAGGCGTATTCAAAAGAATATTAAATAAATAGTGTTATTTGTGAATCATTAGCGTCATTAGTGTTTAAATCAACTCATCATGGAAATAAAAATACAGTCTTACCAAACCTCAGATTTTTCCGCAGAGTTCAAAACTGAAAATTACAGCGTGTTTCTATGGAAAGGTTCCGGTGTTTTCTCAGTAGATAGCATTAATTATTCTTACAGTGGATATAATATTCTCTTTCTTTCCCCTTATCAAAAGGTGAAGCTGGCTTCGCATTCTGATGAGGATATCCATGTGCTTTTTTTTCATGGGGATTATTATTGTATAGAATATCATAAAGAAGAAGTGGCTTGTAACGGACTTCTCTTCAATAATATCTATCTGAATCCCGGGGTTGAGCTGTCAGAAGAAAACTTCAATTATATTCTTGAGCTTTTTAATCATATCAAAAAAGAAGAAGGTGAAAAGCATCCGTTTTCGGAATCCATTATCAAAACCTATATCCAGCTCATTCTTGCCATTGGAAGCAAACAGAAAAGCAGTATTGAAAACAGCATAATTTCTAATGAAAAGCTTTCTAATAAAAATGCTGCAGAATTTCAGAAACTTCTGGAAACGTATTTTAAAACAGAAAAAGAACTGTCATTTTACAGCGATAAACTGAACATTACCAATAGTACATTAAGCAAGGCAGTAAAGAAAGAATTCTCCAAAACACCCACTCAGCTTATCAATGAGAGAATTATTCTGGAAGCCAAAAAATTGTTGCATTTAACTTACAGATCTGTAAGGGAGATTGCTTCTGAACTGGGATTTGAAGATGAATTTTATTTCAGCAGGTATTTCAAAAAGTCAGTAGGCTGCTCTCCTAAAAATTACAGAGAAAAAGTGGGGATCTCCGTGGTGGCGAAAATGTCCATGTAATGTCCTGAAATGTCTATGTTGGTGCTGCAGGCATGTGAATACCTTTGGTAAAAAATAAATCACATGAAAAACAGCAGACTTTATCACCAATTATTACAATGGGATACGTACTTTTTCAATTTCCTCAGAATTTCAATTTTCATCGTTATGGCCTGGATTGGAGGCTTGAAAGCCTTTCATTATGAAGCTGACGGAATTGTCCCTTTCGTTGCCAACAGCCCTATGATGAGTTTTTTTTACAAAAATGCAAACCATAAAGTGCTTAATGAAGATCAAAAATCGGTTAAAGAATATACTTTGTACAAAAATCCGGAAGGAAAGGTAGTTCAGAAAAATATTGACTGGCATAAGGAAAACGGAACATATGCCTTTTCCTACGGTTTAGGGACAATGATCGTTGTAATAGGAGTTTTGGTAGTATTGGGGATTTGGTTTCCTAAAATTGGAACAATTGGAGGTGCTTTAACATTTTTAATGTCATTGGTTACCCTGTCATTCCTGATCACTACTCCTGAAGTTTACGTCCCCAATCTGGGCGGAGATGGAGTGACACCTCAATATGGATTTCCGTATCTGTCAGGAGCAGGACGTCTCGTATTGAAAGATATTATCATGATGGCTGCAGGCCTGGTATTATTTTCTGACAGCCTGAAGAAGCTGGTAAGACCGTCGGATCAATAGATTCCCGAATCAGCAGCACAAAGATTAACGAAAATTTATTATCTTAAAATCGCTTGTAAATTTCTCTATTTCTCAAAAAAACACGACATTTGTAGCTCGAAAAATCACACCGGAAAAGGGGTGGGATTTCAAATAAAAGTTTCAAAATAGAGCAGGTGGAATCTAGAACTCATCTGACGAATTAAATAAGTAGATAGATTAACAAATGAAAATATCAAACAACTGGCTGAAGGACTTTGTAAAAACGGAATCAAAAACTGAAAGAATCGGTGAATTCCTTACAGATATAGGTCTTGAGGTTGAAGGGATAGATAAATTTGAAAGTGTAAGAGGCAGCCTGGAAGGAATTGTTGTAGGTAAAGTACTTACCTGCGAAAAACATCCTAATGCTGACAAACTGAAGAAGACAACTGTAGACGTTGGAAACGGAAAAGTGCTGAACATTGTTTGCGGAGCTCCTAACGTAGAAGCGGGGCAAACTGTTCCTGTAGCCGTTGTCGGAACAAAAATCTATGACAAAACCGGAAACTTTTTTGAAATTAAAGAAGCCAAAATCAGAGGTGAGGTTTCTCAGGGAATGATCTGCGCAGAAGACGAATTAGGTCTTAGCGATGATCACGGAGGAATTATGGTGCTGGATGAAACAAAATATGAAGTAGGGAAAAACTTTGCAGACTATTTTGAGTTGACCAATGATGAGGTTTTTGAAATCGGATTGACACCGAACAGAACAGATGCCATGTCTCACTATGGTGTTGCAAGAGATTTACACGCTTATCTTTCTACGAACCAACTGAAGTCACAATTTAATAAAGTAGCCTCTGAAGTTTTGAATAATGAAGGAACTCATGATTTTAAACTGGAAATTGAAGATGCAGAATTGTGTCCAAGATATATCGGAGCGGTTATTGAAGATGTAAAAGTTGCAGAATCACCATCGTGGTTGAAAGACAGACTGAGAGCGATCGGATTAAGCCCGATTAATAACGTTGTAGATATTACCAACTATATTCTTCACGGATACGGACAGCCGCTTCACGCATTTGATGCAGATAAAATTGCAGATAAAAAAGTGAAAGTAGGTGTAGTAAAACCGGGAACGAAATTCACGACTTTAGATGGTGTTGAAAGAACATTAAATGGCTCTGAAATCATGATCAAAGACGGTAAAGATAAGCCGATGTGTATTGCCGGAGTATTTGGAGGTGAGAACTCAGGAGTATCTGATACTACAAAAACAATCTTCCTTGAAAGTGCTTACTTCAACCCGATTGCAGTGAGAAAAGGAGCAAAAGCGCATAGCTTGAATACAGATGCTTCTTTCAGATTTGAGAGAGGAGTGGACCCGAATCTTACCAGAACAGCCATCACTCACGCTATTAAAATGATTCAGGAAATTGCTGAAGGTAAATTGGTAGGTGACTTACTGGAAGAATATCCTAAGAAAATAGAAGACAACTATGTGATCCTGAGATTCTCTAAAATTGAACAGATTTTAGGAACAAAAATCCACAGAGAAAAAGTAAAGGAAATCTTAAAAGCATTGGAAATTCAGGTTTTAAATGAAATTCCAAACGGTTTCGAAATCTCAGTTCCTGCATACAGAGCAGATGTAACAAGAGAAATTGACGTGATTGAAGAGATTTTAAGAATCTACGGATACAATAAAATTGATGCTCCACAGAAGATTTCATTTACTCCTGTTAAGCTAAGTGCTAACGATCAGGATGAACTGGAAAACAGCTGGGCAAGAACTTTACAAGGCCTTGGTTTCAATGAAGTAATGAACAACTCTTTAACTTCTGTAAAAGATGAAACAGATGCTGTAAAACTATTGAATCCTTTAAGCGGAGATTTAGCATTCATGAGAAAGTCTTTATTGGAAGGACTTCTTCAGAATACAGTATACAATATCAACAGAAAAAATCAGGATATCAAATTCTTCGAATTAGGAAAAATTTATCACAAAAAAGATAAATACGAAGAAAGAAAACAACTGGCATTACTGGTTTCCGGAAGAGACGTTGCAGAAAACTGGCTTCAGCCAAAATCTGCGGTAAGCTTCTATAACCTTAAAGCGTATGTAAAAGTTTTATTGGAAAGATTGGCTGTAGATTACAAAGAAGTAGCTCTAACTGATGACAGATTCTCTGATGCATTGGTATATGAAGCGGATGGTAAAGCATTGGTAAGAATCGGAAAAGTAGCGCCTGCCTTATTGAAAGACTTTGATATTGATCAGGAATGTTTCTATGCAGAAATTGAACTGGAATTTGCTCAGGAGTTACGTTCTAAAAATGAATTGAAATTCAAAGATATTCCGAAGTTTAACAAAATCAGAAGAGACTTAGCTTTATTGATTGATAAAACAGTTAACTATCAGGATTTATACCAGACGGCTAAGAAGAACAAATCTCCATTCATTAAAAACATTAATCTGTTCGATGTGTATGAAGGTAAAAATCTTCCTGAAGGTAAGAAGTCTTATGCCATGAGCTTCGAACTGTTAAACGAAGAAAAAACACTGGAAGAAAAAGAGATTACAGAGGTAATGGATTCTCTGATCAAAGCTTTCCAGAAAGAATTCAACGCTGAGTTGAGATCTTAATCATTGAAAATATATATTTCAACATAATAGAAACGGACTTGTTTAAGTCCGTTTTTTTGTTTTATTGCGTTGTTGTTTTGTTAGGCTTGGGCTAAAGCCAAATGAATTTTTGTGGATAGAAAAACGGGCTAAAGCCCGTTCCTATTGAATTGCATTAGTGATATT
This sequence comes from Chryseobacterium sp. 2VB, assembly GCF_005503635.1. Lineage (NCBI taxonomy): Bacteria > Pseudomonadati > Bacteroidota > Flavobacteriia > Flavobacteriales > Weeksellaceae > Chryseobacterium > Chryseobacterium sp. 2VB. The sequence goes on along the minus strand of NZ_SCNC01000018.1, from coordinate 36,826 downwards.
AGTGAAAATATTAATGTTATTCGTGTTTAAAATGGAAATTTTGTATAAAAACAATCTATCCACAGTCTTTATCACTCCGTAAGAGTCTCAATATATTTTATAAACCAATTATAGTATAGATTCCTTGCTTTGCTCGGAATGACAAGGGTATAGTATTAAAATTTTATCGGAGATAAAATCTTTGCGCCTTAAACTCTTTGCATATTAACAAATTTGCGTCTTTGCGTTTTCCAACTTATGACCGCATAATAAGATCTTTTGCTCGGAAAAATATTCAAAATATCAAATGTTAAAGAATAATAAAATTCACGGCAACCCGTTTAAATAATATAATTTCCGTAAATTTGGGTTAATTCAAAAAGAAAAAAATGAAAAATCTTTTTTTAAGTATATGTACAGCGGCAGTATTGGCTTCATGTGGATCCATGACAAGCCCGTCTGCATCTAAAGTAGGAAAAGCTCAGCCTGCTCTTGCCAGCACAAAATGGACACTGGCTGAAACGGTAAAAGGTAAAGTTCCAACATTAAATATTGAAGGAGAAAAGATCACTGGAAATGCAGGATGTAACAACTATTTCGGAACAGCTACAATAGATCCGTCTACAGGAAGTTTTGCAGCGGGACAGATGGGATCTACGAAAATGATGTGCAGCAACATCGGGGTAGAACAGAACTTTATGGATATGATGGGAAAAGCTAACAAATATGTGGTTTCCGGAAATACTTTAGAATTGTACAAAGACAATCTTTTGCTATTGAAATTCACAAAATCAGAATAAAAAACAAAAGGAACTCAATTGAGTTCCTTTTTATGTTTAGAGTGTTATTAATCTTCCTCTTCTTCGTCGTACTTAGCCAACTCTTCATCGCACCATTTGAATGCTGCTTCTACTACTTTAGTAGCCTCGTCTGCCATCGTTTCTTCATCATCACCTTCAAGATCATCTAACCACTCAACTTCTTCTTCCTCAACGTTTAGGATAAATCTTGGATATTCTGTATGAACTACGAATAGATCCTCTGGAAATTCCGAATTATCTGCTAATAAAAACTTTGGTAATTTCATTTTTTTAATGTTTTAACTTTCTCAAAGATAAATAAAATTATTGATTTAAGATGACTTCAAAAACATTTTTGAAACTTTTTCAGCTTTTTTGCTTTCAGAATAATCGTAAAACCCTTCTCCAGATTTTACACCCAGTTTTCCGGCTGTCACCATATTCACAAGCAATGGGTTTGGAGCGTACTTAGGATTTTTGAAACCGTCATACATTACGTTCAGAATGGCAAGGCATACATCAAGACCAATAAAGTCTGCCAGTTGAAGCGGACCCATCGGATGAGCCATTCCCAGTTTCATTACCGTATCAATTTCTTCTACATCAGCCACTCCGTTATAAAGGGTTTCGATAGACTCATTGATCATTGGCATTAGAATTCTGTTGGCCACAAAACCTGGATAATCATTTACCTCGACAGGAACTTTACCCAAAGTTTTACTCATTTCATAAATGGCATCAAAAGTCTCTTTGGAAGTAGAATATCCCTTGATAATTTCTACCAGTTTCATGATAGGAACCGGATTCATAAAGTGCATTCCGATTACTTTATCAGCTCTTTTGGTAGCCGCAGCAATTTTTGTGATAGAAATAGAAGAAGTATTAGTTGCAAGGATACAGTTGGCAGGAGCCAGTTCATCCATCTGACCAAAGATCTTTAATTTAAGATCAAGGTTTTCTGTAGCTGCCTCTACAATAAGATCTGCAGAACCTGCAGCATCATTCAATGCTGTAAAAGTAGTGATGTTACCTAGAGTTTCAGCTTTTTGCTCCTCTGTAAGGTTTCCTTTTGCAATGATTCTGTCAAGATTCGTAGTAATGGTTTTTAAACCTCTGTCCAAAGCTTCCTGGGATACATCTACAAGATTTACTTTAAAACCGCTTTGTGCGAAAGTATGTGCAATACCATTCCCCATGGTTCCCGCTCCGATAACTACAATGTTTTTAATCATTTTTCCTTTATTTTTTATAGATAGTTAAATTTTTTGCGTCTGTAAGATCCGATTGTGTGACAACAGCTGTAGAGTCAAAGGTAACATTTCCTACACTCTGGTTTTTTTTACTGTTATTCTGGTTGGAAACAGTAGCCGTTAAACCTCTTATCAATCGTTTTTTCTGATTCTTTGTAAGAAAGTCGGTGCCAACATACAATGTATATTCACCTTCTCTTCCCATGCCTTTTTGGATCAGGACTTCCAGGCTTTTGATCTGGCTTTTGTTCTTAAATTCTTTCAGAAAGCTCATCACAGGTTTATCAGAGGCAGGGCCACAGCATACACTTCCGTAGCTGATCTCTAAATAATTCTGATTCTTCTGAGCGTAAAAGAATGTGAAAGCAAACAGAGCCGTTGTTATTATTATTTTTTTCATGTTAAATCGCTTTAAAAATAAGCTTAAAATTTTACTTATTAAAATATTCCCAAACCTCTCTGGAAATATCTGAAATCATCCTGCAGTTGACTGCATCCGTTTCCGTTGAATTACTGACAAATACGGCTAATGCATAATGTTTTCCATTCGGTAAAGTAATGATTCCTATTTCATTTTCCGCACCTGTCAAACCTGCTTTATTTTTCCCGGAAGCTCCCGTTTTTCTTGCCACGGGAGTGTTTTTGGGAAGTTGTTCCACCATTTTATTCAATCCTGTGGAAGTAGACCATAGTACTTTCATCAGATAATCTGTAGATTTTTTGGAAAGTAACTTCCCGTCATAGAATTTTTTGAGGATATCGACTGCTGATTTTGTAGTACTGTAATTTTCATATTGAACATTCCAGTCTTTATGCATGTCTTCTTCATTATATTTGATCTGAAAACCTTGTACCCCTTTGGAATCCATGAATTTCTGAACAGTCTGGGTACCTCCCAATAACCTGAGAAGAATATCACAACCGTTGTTATCACTTTTGGCAACCGTATATTCAATCACTTCACTTAACGGAACTTCTGCATTCTTCCCGGCATATTGATCACGAAGCGGCGACCATGTATTCTCGAGTAAATTTGACTGATCCAGTTTAATTTTCTGATCCAGAGAAAGCTTTCCCTGGTCTATGGCATTCAGAACCGCTGCGGCAATGTGAAACTTGAATACACTTTGCATTGGCAGCTTTTTGTCTGCGTTTTTATTGTATGTAAAACCATTTTCAAAACCTAGGACAGAAACGCCCACAGTAGCTTTTTTGTTCTTAAGGATTGAGTTTATTTTCTGTTCTAATAAAGAAGTCTGGGCAAAGGTAAATGCTGAAATCAAAAGGAAAAAGAATGCTGTTTTTTTCATAATATGATCATTAAAAAAGCCCTCTTCTGAAGACCGGAAGAGAGCTGCAATTTAAGACAATTATTACTATTTTAATTCAAAATAATTCAGATTAACACCATCATTTTCAAAGACAATTCTGATCTTGTTTTCCCCTTTTTGAAGGCTGATGTTTTTTGCTGATACCGTTTTCCAGTTTTCATTTCCACCCGTGGATGCCAATGATACTGTAGCTAAAACTTTTCCTGAAGCCGTTTCAATTCTTATTTTAGAATCGTTGGCCGCAGAATATCTGATATCCATCGAATAACTTTTGTCTCCTTTGGACTGAACTGTGTACTGAAGCCATTCTCCGGTTTCTGTTTTTCCTACATAATACTGATTGGTAACTTTATCATTACATTGATAAATATCCACCCCGTCATTTCTCATCTGCTGTCCGGAGTTCCACTCCGATCTTTTAGCCGGATCACTTACCCAGAGATTAATAAAATCCTTATCCAGATACGCAGCCCCCATTCTTCCCAAATCATATTCTGAAGCAAATATTCTTCCCGGAGCCTGATGATTTCTGAATTGTTTTGTAGAAGCCTCTGTAACCTGTCTGAACATGGCATCAATTACATCTCTTTTAATTTCCGTATTGTTCAGTTTATAATTATCGGCAATCTGTAATAAAGCTTTTTTGGCATACTCTTTAGAAGGCTTTTCACCTCCGTTTTTCCAGTAATCCAACAGCTTTTCATATTCAGGCGTGATTTTTACATTGGTAATTCCCGCGATATTATCAATCTTTTTCATCGGCCAGAAGGCGTATCCTATATTATGCTTGCCCAAAAGCTGAATCAGCTCGGTAAACCATACATTGGAATTCTCACCAGTTTCCCCAAGCCATATCGGCATATTGTGTTTCTCTCTGAGATCCAGCGCAAATTGAATGGTTTGATCATCATTGTAATTCCAGTATTTATGAAAACTGAAGGCCATATTATTATCCCAGATCGCCGGAAGCCCGTTATAATTGTTTCCCCATCCGTTTCCTTCAATAAAAATAATATGTTTTTTATCAACTTCTCTAATAGCTGCAGTGATGTCTTTCTGAAGCTTCCAAAGTGGAGCGTTAGACATTTCATCTGTGCCATTCGGGTTTTTCCCGGTGAAATTGATATTGGGTTCGTTAATCAGGTCATACCCTCCAATCCATGGATTATCTTTATACCGCTCAGCTAGTTTTTTCCAAAGCGCAATCGTTTTTCTCTGGTTTTCTTCATTAGCCCAAAGTGAAGGCTTAGATTTGTCATTATCAGAGATGTTCGCATCATTTCCCTGACCTCCCGGAGCTGCATGCAGATCCAGAATAAGGTATATTTTATTATCGGTGCACCATTGAAGAAGATCATCAGTCATTTTAAAACCTTCCTCCAGCCATGTATCTTTTCCTTTTGCAGGTTCTTTTTCAATAGGAAGGGTGTAAAGGTTGTAATGCATCGGCAACCTTATCGAATTGAATCCTGCTTTGGCTAAAAAGTCGATATCTTGCTTTGTGATTCCATTTTTCAGGTAAGCTTTGTAGAACTCATTCATTCCGTCTTCACCAATCAATTCTGCAATTTTCTCCTTAATCTTATACTGAGGGCCTGCAAAATCAGCAGTTTTCAGCATATATCCTTCCTGCAGCATCCAACCGCCGAGCCCAAGGCCTTTCAATTGAATATTTTCACCTTTATCATTAACGATTTTTTGTCCTGAAGTCTTCAGTAATTGTGATGTCCCAAATTGAGACAATAAAAGTGCGGATAATAGAATGGCTCTTTTCATAGTGATTGTAATGTTTAAAATAATAGGAAAATATTAGAAATAATACGGAATGGTGATCAAACGAGATGAATCAAAGTTCACATCATCGCGTTTGCCGGATATCCATATATGTAAAACAAAATTTTTCAATGCTTTATTGAATTATTCTTCAAATATATTATTTTTTTGTTTTGAAAAGGGTTTTTTATTGATAAATCGTAATTATTGATGAAAAGTTTTTATTTCATTAAAAGTCTTAAAAAATACAAAGCAGAAATTAACAGAATAAATACTATCGCTTCATCAAATCGATTTTTAATCGATTTAACCTTTGCTCATTCAATATACTGCAGAGCTGAGAATGAACCTTTGCGTTGATAAAAAAAATGCTATCTCATAACCATTATTCTGATTATAAGATAGCTTTGTACTATTGCCGCTTAAGAGTCAGCGTATTTTTAACTGATCAGTTTCATAATTTCTAATGCCACTTTCAATGCTTCAGTTCCATCTTCAAGAGAAACTTCTACATTTTTGTCGCCAGTAATCGCATCAGCGAAGGAATTTAATTCGTCCAGAATAGCATTGTTAGGCTGGATATTCGGATATTCAAACAGGATCTGGTTCTTTTCTCCTTCCGCATTTTCAATAATCATATCAAATGGAGTAGGGTTTTCAGGAGCATCTTTCATTCTGATCACTTCAGCCTTTTTCTCAAGGAAGTCAACGGAAATGTAAGCATCTTTCTGGAAGAATCTGCTTTTTCTCATCGCCTTCATAGAAATTCTGGAAGTCGTAAGGTTGGCCACACATCCGTTCTCGAACTCTATTCTTGCGTTGGCAATATCCGGAGTTTTGCTGACTACACAAACACCGCTTGCATGGATATTTTTTACTTTAGATTTAGCAATACTCAATAAAATATCAAGATCGTGAATCATAAGGTCCAATACTACAGAAACATCCGTACCACGTGGGTTAAATTCTGCCAGCCTGTGGATTTCAATGAACATTGGAGTACTGATGTATTCCTTAGTAGCAATAAAAGCCGGGTTGTATCGCTCAACGTGCCCTACCTGTGCTTTGATTCCTTTTTCCTGGCACAAACGAAGAATTTCTTCTGCCTGCTCAAGAGTCTGGGTTACCGGTTTTTCAATAAAGAAATGAAGGCCTTTTTCAATGGCTTTTAAAGCATAATCATAATGATAAACAGTTGGAGTGACAATGTCAAGCATGTCAATCTGCTCAAGCAATTCATCAAAATTTTCAAAATATTTACATCCGAATTCGGCTTCTAATTTTTTTCCGTTCTCAACATCTTTATCATGGAAACCTACAAATTCATATCTATCTGACTGATTAAGAAGTTTTAAATGTATTTTTCCCAAGTGTCCGGCACCTACCAAACCTGCTTTTAACATAGCTGTATTAAATTTTTGTAAAGATAGTGAATGTACATTTATAAAATACATGACTTTTCACTTGGAGATGTTCAATATGGAACCTGTTTATTCATTAATGAAATTACAGTAAATTCACGGTCTGAAAAATAGCTATGAAGAGAATAATTTCGATTGTAATCCTTTCCGGATTATGCACTGCCGGATGTATAGGAGATAGTCCATATGACCCACAGGCCAAATGTGGTATTCCTACAAATCTGATGTTTGAAAAGACAAATAATCGGATTTCCTGGAGCTTTATCAGTATGGGAGAAGGCTATTATGAAGTACAGTATGGGGAACAGGGTTTCTCTTTGGGAAAGGGAACTACAGTGGTCACCAATAAGAACTTCTATAATCTCCCTCTATATAAAGATAACAAATATGACCTTTATGTGAGAAAAAATTGTGGAACAGCTAATGGGCGCAGCCATTGGGCAGGACCTGTTACCGTATTGGCAGGCACTACAACCACCTGCGTAAAACCAGAATATGCAACCTATTCAAAAACAACCTCTTCTGTGAATTCTTCTGTTTTTGATGCTACAGTAACCTGGGAAAATGACGGAGTTTCTGCATATGAAACGGTTTTGACAACAAGTTTTGCTCCTCCTGCAAGTGGAGATCTGGTGTTTGCAGGCCAAAAAGCTGTTTATGTAGGATTAAGTAAAACAGTGAATTATAACTTTTTTGTGAGAAAAAGATGTGCTGATAATACCTTCAGTGATTTTTACGGGCCTTATCCGATACAATGGAATTAATAATAAAAACACAGCAGTCAAAAAAATGGCTGCTTTATTTTTGGGATATTCTTTGTCCCGATTTGAAATCTAATTTCTAATTTCTTACTTTTGTCAAATGCAGGATTCGTTTGTACATAAAGGAAAAAGAAAGATTTTAGTAGACTACCTTCGAAACAGAATTGGTATTTCGGATGAAAATGTACTTTCGGCAATGAATGAAGTTCCAAGACACCTTTTTATCGAAAGTATTTTTGAAGATTTTGCCTATGAAGACAGGGCATTTCCTATTCTCGCCCATCAGACCATTTCCCATCCGTCCACGGTAGCGGAACAGTCTGAATTGCTGAAGGTAAAACCAGGTGAAAAAGTTTTGGAGATCGGAACAGGATGTGGATACCAGACCGCAGTTTTAATGGCGATGAAAGCTCATGTATATACGGTGGAAAGGCAGAAAGACCTTTTTGATTTTTCCAAAAAGAAACTCAGAGAACTTCATCTGTTTCCAAAATTTCAGAGTTTCGGAGATGGTTTTGCCGGGCTTCCAACTTTTGCTCCTTTTGACAAAATCATCGTAACCTGTGGCGCTTCTACATTACCCACAGAACTTTTAAAACAACTGAACATCGGTGGAATAATGGTGATCCCATTGGGACCAACGGATGAACAGGTTTTATACAGATTTACCAAAGTAGGCCCTACAGAATTTGAAAAAGAAGAATTCGGAGCATATAAATTTGTTCCGATGCTTGGAAATACAAATCAATAATGTATTACAGACAAGGACTGGTCAAACTGCTGGTCTCAAATATCTGTTCTTAGCCATAGTTTGTGTTTTTGAAATTCGATAATTAATAAGATTTAATCTTTTTTTAATACATTTTACATCTGTTTCGGAATAAAAATTGGATTCACATGAGAACCCCATCACTAAAATCTTAATATTATGGACACGAACAGATTCAAGGCGTCACATGATTTTAGTAATCTTCAGAAAAATCTGCACAATAACCCGGGATACAGTATAGAAAGCTATTCCCAGCAGGTGAAAGATTACCTTCATGACATGAAAAGCAGGAATCAGGAAGCTACCAAACAAGGATTTATGGCGCAGGCTCAGAAATCTGCAAAAGAAGTTTGGACAGAAATTCAGGAAATTGCTTCTGAAGCCTGGGAGAAAAACAAAGACCATTCGGATGAAGAGAAATAATTTTTTAATATTAAAGTTCAATAACCTTACTTTTTGCGAGTGAGGTTTTTTATTTAAAATAACCAAACCACAGTACTATGAAAGTTTTTATCAATAAAAAAATTCCCGAGACAGGAATTAAAATGCTGGAAGAAGCAGGCCTGGAGATTATAATCCCGGAAAAAGAAAACCTTTCTTATGAAGAATGGCTTAATTACTGTAAAAATACAGATACGATTTTAAGTATTGGCGCAGATTTTAAATATGATAAGAACTTCTTTGAAGCCTGCCCGAATGTGAAGGCCATTGCTCTTTATTCCGTAGGATTTGATCACGTTGACATTAAAGAAGCGACACAACGACACATTCCGGTGGGAAATACGCCAGATGTTCTGAGCAGGGCTACTTCAGATGTTGCTTTTTTACTGATGCAGTCTGTTGCCAGAAGAGCAAGCTATAATTTTCAGAAAGTAAGAGATGATAACTGGGGAACATTTGATCCTCTACATGCCCTGGGCCAGGAATTATATGGAAAAACACTGGGAATTTTTGGATTGGGCCGGATTGGGTATGAAATGGCTGAAAAATCAAAAAAGGCTTTTGGTATGAACATCATTTACCACAACCGCCATCACAATGAAGAAGCAGAAAACGAGTTGGGAGCAGCTTATGTTTCTTTCGAAGAACTGATCAGAAGCTCGGATGTATTGAGTGTACACGCTAATTTTACCCCCGAACAGAAAGAATTGTTTAATTATTCAATATTTGAACAAATGAAGCCGGACTCGATTTTCATCAATACAGCCAGAGGAGGGTTTCACAATCAAAAAGATCTGTATCAGGCACTCGTTGACAAAAAAATCTGGGGAGCAGGCCTGGATGTAACCAATCCGGAACCAATGTCTGCAGATGATCCTATTCTTGGGCTTTCCAGTGTCTGTGTACTGCCTCACATTGGTTCCGCTACTGTTGAAGCCCGAAATGGAATGGCCAGACTGGCAGCAGGAAATATCATCGCTTTTTCACGAAATGAGAAAATGCCGCATTGTGCAAATCCTGACGTTTATTCTCATCAATCATCATAACTTGGAATTATTTTTGTTCTGATAATATAAACCTAAAATCTTAAATACTATGGCACCAGAGAAAAATATTAATGAGCAAAACAAGAGATTAGAACAGATGGATTATAGCCCTAATGAAGATATATTTAAGAGAGAAAAACATATTTCGCTCGATGGCGACGGAAATCCTATTCTGGATGAAGATTTTGATGAAGATAAAATCGATAAAGGCCTGGATATTCCGGGAGCCGAAGACGATGATGAAATGGAAGAAATAGGTGCAGAAGATGAAGAAAACAATTACTGGAGTCTCAGCGATAATGAAGATGACCATGAAGAAGAAAACGATGATGTTTTAACCTAAACTTTAACAATACAAAAAACCGCCTTATTGAATTTCAGTAAGGTTTTTTTATGTGAAATAACAACTAATATGGGTAAGGGCAATTCCCCTCCCTCGGAGGGGTGGATTCAAAAATTAAAAAATTTTTGAAGACGGGGTGGTTCCATAGTGCAGCACAATAAAATCCTCCAATTCCTTCATCACCCAACTCAAATTATTCCTCATATCAAAATCACTGATTCTAAAAACCAACAACCCCAAAGATTCAAGATATTCCTCTCTTATCCCATCATAAATCTGTTTTTCGTCATGGCTTGAACCGTTTATTTCTATAATGAGGCCAAGCGTTTTTACATAAAAATCAACGATATAATTTCCGATAATCCTTTGTCTGTCAAAATCAATGGTATAGAATTTTTTTGCACGGACTTTTTTCCAGAAGATCACTTCTCCCAAAATCCGGGCTTTACGTTTTTCTTTTGATAATGCTTTTAAATAGGGATTGTAGGGCAGGTTTTCAACGAAATTCCTGCGGATAGGAATTCCGTTGATGACGGTGAGGATTTCTTTCATGATTGTGTTTTTAACCACCCCGTCTTTCAAAGTTATTAACTTTGAAATCCACCCCTCCGGGGGAGGGGAATTGAGGTATTTATTCAAATATAGTATTTAATATCAAATGATAGTCGATTTACAGTTTTCATAATTTTGCTTAAACCTTAAACCTTAAACCTTAAACCTTAAACCTTAAACCTTAAACCTTAAACTTTAAACTTTAAACCTTAAACTTTAAACCATTCTTCTCTACGCCTCTTGCCTATATTTCCTATTTTGAATATCTTTAAAACTTCAAACATTGTTTAAAAACATAGACCTTTAAATAGTAATATGACATTCCAAGAACAGATACAGCAGGGGATTCCTAATCAGCTGCCACAACCAAAACCATACGAGACCAATATCAACCATGCTCCGAAGCGTAAAGAAATTTTAGGAGAAGAAGAGAAAAAACTGGCATTGAAGAATGCTTTACGTTATTTCGAACCTAAGTTTCATGCAGAACTGATTCCTGAATTCAAGCAGGAACTTGAAGATTACGGAAGGATTTATATGTACCGTTTCCGTCCGGATTATGAAATGAAGGCAAGGCCTATCACAGACTATCCCGGAAAATCTGAGCAGGCGAAAGCGATCATGCTGATGATTCAGAATAACCTGGATTATGCAGTAGCACAGCATCCACACGAACTGATTACGTATGGTGGAAACGGAGCGGTTTTCTCCAACTGGGCGCAGTATCTGCTGACCATGAAATATTTGTCTGAAATGAGCAATGAACAGACCTTGGTAATGTATTCAGGACATCCGATGGGATTATTCCCTTCTCACAAAGATGCACCAAGAGTGGTTGTAACGAATGGTATGATGATCCCGAACTATTCCAAATCGGATGATTGGGAGAAATTCAATGCATTAGGTGTTACTCAGTATGGGCAAATGACGGCAGGAAGTTATATGTATATCGGCCCTCAGGGGATTGTTCACGGAACGACGATTACTGTGTTAAATGCTTTCAGAAAAATCAAGAAAGAACCGAAAGGAGGACTTTTCGTTACTTCAGGATTAGGAGGAATGAGTGGAGCTCAGCCAAAAGCAGGGAACATTGCTGGTTGCGTTACGGTATGTGCAGAAGTGAATCCTAAGATCACGAAAATCCGTCACGATCAGAAATGGGTGAATGAGATTCATGAAGATCTTGATGCATTGGTAAAAAGAGTAAGAGAAGCACAGGCGAACAAAGAAACAGTGTCTTTGGCTTACCTTGGAAATGTTGTAGAGGTTTGGGAGAAATTTGATCAGGAAGATTTAAGAATCGATATCGGATCAGATCAGACTTCCCTTCACAATCCATGGGCGGGTGGTTACTATCCGGTAGGGCAAAGTTTTGAAGAATCTAATACCATGATGGCTGAAAACCCTGAGTTGTTCAAAGAAAAAGTTCAGGAAACGTTGAGAAGACATGCTGCAGCCATCAATAAACATACCGCAAAGGGAACGTATTTCTTCGATTACGGAAATGCCTTCTTACTGGAAGCTTCCAGAGCCGGAGCTGATGTAATGGCAGAAAATCCGACATTAGGAAGAGAATTCAAATATCCGAGTTATGTGCAGGATATCATGGGACCTATGTGTTTTGATTATGGTTTTGGGCCGTTCCGTTGGGTATGTTCCAGTGGAAATCCGGAAGATCTTCAGAAGACAGATGATATTGCCTGTGCAGTATTAGAGGAAATGGTTAAGAACTCTCCTGAAGAGATCCAGCAGCAGATGAAGGACAATATCCAATGGATCAAGGGTGCACAGGAAAACAAACTGGTGGTAGGTTCTCAGGCAAGAATCCTTTATGCAGACGCAGAAGGAAGAATGAAAATTGCTGAAGCCTTCAACAAAGCCATTAAAAACGGAGAAATCGGACCTGTGGTTTTAGGCAGAGACCACCATGACGTTTCAGGAACAGATTCTCCTTACAGAGAGACTTCCAATATATATGACGGATCAAGATTTACAGCGGACATGGCCATTCATAACGTGATTGGGGACAGTTTCCGTGGAGCTACCTGGGTTTCCATTCACAATGGTGGCGGAGTAGGCTGGGGAGAAGTGATCAACGGAGGTTTCGGAATGCTTCTTGACGGAAGTGATGATGCCGACAGAAGATTAAAATCCATGCTTTTCTGGGATGTAAACAACGGAATCTCAAGAAGAAGCTGGGCAAGAAATGAAGGCGCTGTTTTTGCCATTAAAAGAGCGATGGAAGCAGAACCAAACTTAAAAGTAACACTTCCGAACCTTGTAGACGAAAACTTATTGTAATATAAAAATTCAACATTGGCAACCATCAACAAAAAACTGTTTTCACACCTGAACGTAGAGGATAGTGATCCTGTATGGGAGAAGTTTGCTGAGGTTGAATTTTCAAAGAAAAATATATTTACTGACAACAAAGCCTATCTTGTAGAAGATGGGCTTGTCCGTAAATACTACATCAGCAGCACCTCAGATATCGATACCGAGATCTGTGCAGAATTCTACTTTCCCGGCGATATTTTTACTGTTGAAGAAAAAAGTTCTAATGCCGTTTACGAGTCCATCAACAAAGGACTGGCCTGGGAAATCACCCTGGATGAGGTGAAAAACCTGTTTGCTGTCAATCCACACTGCCGTTTCGTACAGAACTATTATCTGAGCAGAAAGCTCAACGCTGCAATGAAAAGAGAAATGCTTCTGCTGAAAAACACTCCGCAGGACCTTTATGAATACCTGCTGAAGAACAAACCCCATTACATTCAGAATATTCCTCTGAAATACCTTGCCTCCTATATTGGCATTACACCTATTTCTTTAAGCCGGATCAGAAAGCGTATTCATTAGTGTTATTTTTAACGCAACGCTCGCAAAGATTTTTCATTTTAATTTTACGTTCGCAAAGGCGCTGTTGCTCAGCAATGGTATAATTTTTTAGCTGAATGAAATGCCCTTGCGATCGAAAAAATAGACATCATTAATATATTCTTTGCGTACATCGCGTTTATCTTTCTACATACCTATTCATTAATTATCTTTTGTTTATTGCCTTGTCTTCGTAAGCCTTAACGCAACGTTCGCAAATGTGCTGTTGCTTAGCAATGGTATAATTTTTTAGCTGAATGAAATGCCCTTGCGATCGAAAAACTAGTCATCATCAATATATTCTTTGCGTACATCGCGTTTATCTTTCTACATACCTATTCATTAATTATCTTTTGTTTATTGCCTTGTCTTCGTAAGCCTTAACGCAACGTTCGCAAAGGCGCTGTCGCTCAGCAATGGTATAATTTTTTAGCTGAATGAAATGCCCTTGCGATCGAAAAAATAGCCATCATTAATATATTCTTTGCGTACATCGCGTTTATCTTTCTACATACCTATTCATTAATTATCTTTTGTTTATTGACTGGCCTTCCGTAAGTTTCTTCCTTTGCTGAAAAAAGAATATGGAAATACAAAAATTAAACTGGGCAGGTGTAAAACTCACTTCACATAACAAAACCATCTTAATAGATGCTGTAGAAGATTTCTCTTATTACAAACCCGTTTTGGGAGATGCTGTAGAAAATCTCATAGAATTTTCAGACCATGTACAGGCAGATTATATCCTGTTTACGCATATGCACCTTGACCATTTTGATAAAGGTGTCATCAGGAAATGTTTAAAGAAAGATGGAAAACTGATCGTCTACGCAGGACTGGAAGCTATTGTAAGAAAACTTGTACCTGATGTTGAAATGATCGTCCTGAATCTTGATGAAACCTTCACAGAAAACAATATCACCTTCAAACCGGTATTTGCGATGGATGGAGTGGGAGAAATACAATCTTCCTGGATTGTAGATGATGGTGATACTAAAATCTTTCACGGAGGAGATACCATCTGGCACAACCAGTTCTGGAAGCTTGGAAAAGAAAATCCCAATATAGATTACGCTTTCTTACCCGTAAACGGAGTAGTAGTAAATTTCGAGATCATTGGATTAGAATACAGCCCAGTTCCCGCTTCCCTCAATCTGAAAGAAGCCTTTGCTGCAGTTCATCTTCTGCACGCCAGAAAGCTGGTGCCTATCCATTACGGATTGTTTGCCCACGAGAAATGCTATATTCCTCAGGTGTTTGATGAGCAGGATTTGAAAAATATTTCTGAGGAAGTGGGACAGGAGTATTTGATTTTGAAGGATGGAGCTATGGTGGTAGAATCTTAATTGATATTTATAAGGAAAACTGTCATTCTGAGTGAAATGCAATGGAATGAAGAATCTCAACATCAATAGGAACGGGCTATTTTCCTGAGCATAGTCGAAGGAAGCCTGTTTTCTTTTGTGCGTAATATGATTGGCTTTAGCCGAAATTTAAAATTAAGTTTTGGCTTCCTTGGCCTGTGCTCTGAATGGCATCCACATAAAATTAAAGTTTCTATTTAAAAATATAGTAAAGTTTTTTTATTTTTAAAATTCAATAAAAACTAGAAATTTATATACACAAAAATGAAAAAATACCTTTTTAGTCTACTTTTCGGAACTTTATTTTCAATATCTGCTTTTGCCTGCCTGAATGGAGAAAAAATGGTTTTAGCCAATCAAGAGATACTATATGTTGATTTTGATGGTGAAGTTCCATACGGACACCAGATTGGTGGTAAAGAAGAATTAGAAGAGTTTTTGGTGAAGCTGAAAAAAGGATATGATAAGACAAAAGATGTTGATTATTTGTCGGACGAAGGATATATCTTAATTCTTTTAGGGAGATATCAGGAAGCAATTGATCTATATAGGAGGATTGAAACTTTACAGCCTGGCAGATACTCTACAGCATCCAATATAGGTACAGCTTATGAGCTGATAGGAAACAATAAAGAAGCTCTGAAATGGATTGAAACCGCGGTAAAGATAGAACCTCATTCTCACTTAAAATCTGAATGGATTCACCTTAATATTTTAAAAGCTAAAATTAGTGGCAAATCTATCTCATCCACCGATCTTATTGGAAAAGATTTTGGGAATGGGAAAGCTCCTAAGTCCACATTAAGCAAGGATGATCTTCAATTGCTTAAAATGCAGATCTTTTATCAGCTGAATGAGAGAATGACTTTTGTAAAACCTAAGGATCCAATTGTAGCACAGCTTTTATTTGACCTTGGAAATATTGCTTTATTGATGAACCAGAAATATGATGCTGAAAAAAGCTATCTGCAGGCCAAAAAATATGGTTTAGAAAATCCTGTTTTAAAAGAAAGAATGAAGTTGTCTTCTCAAACACTCGTAAAAAATAAAAAAAGGATTCCCGGAAATCTGAAGGCAGCAGAAGAATTCAATTGGATAAGTATTATGTTTTCTGTTTTATCATTGATCATATCTGGTTTTATTATTTTTAAATTCAGAAAGAAAATATTCTCATGGTTTGAATAATATTGTTGATAGATGAATAAATATATAAAAGTAAATACAAATTAAGATTTTTCAGCAAGTGGAGCGTTGTCTGTTTTCCCACAGATTTTACAGATAACACAGATTTTTTTATTGGAATGACCCTTTAAAAATAACCAACGTTCAATTTTATCGTAGATAAAATCCTTGCGCCTTAAAAAATATATTTTAAATATCATTTTGCGCCTCTGCGTTTACCAACAAAAATGTTTTTTTGACGCAAAGCTTTTAATTATTATTCGTTTTAAAATAAGGAAGCAAAGGGATGTGGCTGCGCCACTGATGAAGCGGGATGTAAAACGGCAGCTTCATAAAATCAATCTTGATTGATTCTTCTTTGCCCGCTTGAGCACCGTATTTCTTTAATTTGATCTTTGCGTTTTCAACTACGGTAAAAAAACTCAGCAATTTGCTGAGTTTTTTATTTTTTCTTAAGGGCATTTAGCTCCTCTTGTAATCTCTGGTTTTCTTTTTTCAAGATTTCTATATAATCTCTTTGGCTTTCTAGAAGGAACTCTGGAACGTTACAATAAAGATTACCATTTATGTTATTTCCAAAACCACTACTTCCAGTAATATTATCAAAATGATTGATCTGCTTTGCTTCCTCTTCTTCAAAGATTTCCTCTATGGGAACTTCCAGAAAACGGGCAATTTTTTCCCATTCATCATTGAAAATCCTTACATCTCCACTTTCTTTTCTGCTGTAGTTAGAGACATCTGTGGCGATGATATCTGCAATCTGTTGTTGCGTGATGCCTTTTACTTTTCTTGCATTGCGTAGTTTTTCTTTTTGCATGACCCGTATTTTCTACAAATATGCAAAATTTTTGTTGGAGAATTGCAAGAGTATAAAGTTTTTGTGCTTCATTTTTTATTTGAAATTGCAAGAACATTTCGTTTTGGCTCAATGTGAGGTTTTCAGTAAGTATTACGTTATTCTTTCCCACAAATCTCACAGATCTTTTTTATATTTATCTGCTTAATCCGCCTAATCTGCGGGAGAATATTGAGATTGCTTCACCTTCGGGTCGCAACGACAGTGGTGGTGTGAAATTTTATCGGAGATAAAATCCTTGCGCCTTACAACAGAAAGTTTTTAATGTCATTTTTCGCCTTAGCGTTTTTCCAACAAAACAATTATAACATAAAAAAACTCAGCAATTCGCTGAGTTTTATTTTTAAGCCATTTATTATTTCACAGCCGCAATAGCCGCTTCATAATTCGGTTCCTGAGAAATATCCGGCACTTGTTCTTCATAGATAATATTACCTGAAGGATCTATCACCACAACTGCTCTGCTCAGAAGCCCTTTCATTGGAGAATCTACCAGTTCCACACCATAATTCCAGCCAAAGTCTGAACGGAAATCGGAAAGCATGATTACGTTTTTAATGCCTTCTGCGCCACAGAATCTTTTCTGGGCAAACGGCAGATCTTTGGAAATACAAAGGACTACCGTATTGGGAAGGTTTCCAGCCTCTTCATTGAAATGATGTACAGAAGCAGAACAAACACCGGTGTCTACGCTCGGAAAGATATTCAGAATAACGTATCTTCCTTTGAAGGAGTCCAGGGTCTGGTCATTCATATTCACATCGGTAAGGGTAAATTTAGGAGCCGGTTTATTCAGTGCCGGCAATTTGGCATAAGTATGAACTTCTTTCCCGCCCATTAAAACTGTATTGATCGCTTTAGATTTTTGAGCAAAGCCCACCGCAGAGAAGAATAGCAGTGTGCCGCAAACTAATTTTGAAAACATGAAATTTATTTTTAAGCTAAATTATTCTTTTTTCAGGAGCTAAGATTAATTTTAATTCAAATAGATCGAATCTATTGTCAGATTATTTTTTTCAACACAATTTACTTTTACCTTTATATTATTAAACAGGGTTGTTTCAAAGGTGTCATTCTGAATGAAATAAAATGTAATGAAGAATCTCATATAAAAATCAATAAAGATTCTTCATTCGTCAGAATGACAAAAGTCAAATAATTTAAATTTTGAGACAATCTCAATCTTATCACATAAAAAAATAGAAAGATTTATGAGTTCAGAAAATACAGCATCATTTCATCACAGCATTTTTAAAGGAGAAAACGAAATTCCGGAAGAATATAAAGTTCCGGTCATCCATCAGAGAACCTATCTTTTGAATGGAGAACTGGTAGAGTGGAAAGGAGATGTCACGGAAATTTATTCCCCGGTATGCATCCCCACAGAAAACGGATTGGAAAGAAAACTTCTGGGAAGTATTCCGAATATTGGTCCGAACGAGGCGATGGAAGTTCTCGAAGCTTGTGTAAAAGCCTATGATAACGGACTTGGCGAGTGGCCGACAATGTCTGTGGAAGGACGTATCAAATGCATGCAGAAATTCGTATATCTGATGATCCAGCAGAGAGATCTGGTTATCAGACTACTGATGTGGGAAATCGGAAAGACACTGGCCGATTCTACCAAAGAGTTTGACCGTACGGTAGATTATATCAACCAAACCATTGATGCATTAAAAGATCTTGACAGGGAATCTTCCCGCTTTCAACAGGCAGAAGGAACCATTGCACAGATCAGAAGGGCTCCGCTTGGCGTGGTGTTAAGTATGGGACCTTTCAATTATCCTCTCAATGAAATTTTTACCACATTGATTCCGGCTTTGATCATGGGAAATACCATCCTGTTTAAACTTCCAAAACATGGCGTCCTTGCTCATTATCCTTTATTGAACGCTTTCAAAGAAGCCTTCCCGAAAGGAACGGTGAATACATTATATGGAAAAGGTTCAGAAATCATCACTCCGATTATGGAAAGCGGAAAAGTGAACGTTCTGGCTTTTATCGGTTCCAGTAAAGTGGCGAACGGATTAAAAAAATTACACCCGAAAGTGAACCGTTTAAGAGCCATCCTGAGTCTGGATGCTAAAAATGCAGCCATCGTTACTAAAAATGCGAATCTTGATGTAGCGGTAAGTGAGTGTATTTTAGGAGCACTTTCTTTCAACGGGCAGCGTTGTACAGCATTGAAACTGATATTTGTTCAGAAAGAAGTGGCATTGGAGTTTACAGAGAAATTAAGTGCTGCTGTCTCTGCTTTGAAGGCTGGGCTGCCATGGGAAAAAGAGGTGAAAGTAACTCCACTTCCGGAGGTCAATAAACCGGCTTATCTGAAAGAATGTATTGATGATGCTTTACAGAAAGGAGCTGCAGTACTGAATAAAGATGGAGGCTATACAGATGAATCTTTTGTTTTCCCGGCAGTTGTATATCCTGTAAACAGTGAGATGAAACTTTATCATGAAGAACAGTTTGGTCCTGTGATTCCTGTTGTTCCCTTCGAAGATATAGAAGAGCCTATAGAATATCAGGTGAATGCCTCCCACGGAATGCAGGTAAGTATTTTCAGTGAAGATCCTCACGAAGTAGCAAGACTGATTGATCCTTTTGTAAATCTTGTAAGCCGTGTCAATATCAACTGTCAGGCACAAAGAGGTCCCGATGTTTTTCCATTTACAGGAAGAAAAGACAGTGCGGAAGGAACACTTTCTGTTTTTGATGCACTCCGTTCATTCTCCATCCGGTCTCTGGTGGCGGCAAAACTGACAGATTCCAACAAAGAGCTGTTGAATACTATTGTCAGAGAACATGATTCTAACTTTTTAAGTACAGATTATATTTTCTGATTCTGACTGAAACTGTATTTAACATAAAATAAAAATCCTCAATAAACACCTTGATTTGTTGAGGATTTTTTTAACTTAATACCGGAAATTAGAGTTTTGTGTTATAATAGGATGACATTTTTTATAAATGTCATCTAAGGATCAGTGTGTAAATCATGTCTTCACCCGAAAAAGAATTTTTAGAGAAAATTGAAAAACACAAAGGTGTTATTTTCAAGATCTCTAAAATGTATATGGATAATAAGGACGACCAGAATGACCTCTACCAGGAGATCATTTACCAGGCCTGGAAATCATATGGTGATTTTCAAAAGAGGAGTGATTTCTCCACATGGCTGTACAGAACTGCGCTCAACACAGCCATTGTTTTTTTGAGAAGTGAAAAAAAACGTAGTTTTATACAAAATCAGAATGTGGATGGGCTGAGTGCCAGGCAGGAACCTTATAATGATACTGATGATATGAATATGAAGAGGATGTATGAAGCCATCCATCAGTTGAGCCCCATTGATAAAGCCCTCATATTTTTCTTTTTAGAGGGTTTTTCCGGAAAAGAGATTGCTGTACAGCTGGGAATTACTGAAGTGAATACACGGGTAAAGCTGAAGAGAGCAAAAGAAAAGCTGAAAGAGATCATTACCAGACAGGGAACAGATTCCTATTAAAAATAACACTATGGATTTAGAAAATTTTAAAGAACTTTGGAATAAAGATACAGGACAGGAATCCCCTGAAATTTCTCTGGAAAAACAGAAGGAAATACATTCTCCGCTGCAGATGCTGAAAGTGAATATGGAAACTGAATTCTGGCTGATGATTGTAACACTGCCTTTGCTGTTAACAGGTTTTCCTTTCGCCTCTAAGGATTCTAATATTAAAACGATTTCAGTATTTGTCACGATCCTGACCGTTGCTATTATTGTTTATTTTTATTCCCGCTTCCTGAAATTGTATAAGCTGCTTGGAAAAAACAGTACCAATACAAATTATGATCTGTTTACGCTCAAAACGCAGCTTCTCATCTCGAAAGAAATTTATATCTCATATTATATTTCTTATATCCCGCTTGGATTTCTTTTGTCTCTGATCCAGATCAATTTTCATTTTGACAGGGAATATAACCTGGCTATTTTCGGGATCAGTCTTCTGATTACCCTTTTGTTGATTGCTTTCATTATCAGATACTGGATCTATTATATGTACGGAAGATACATTGATGATGTAGTGCGTTGGGTAGATGAACTGAATGGAATTGAAGTAAGACCAAAACGTGAAAAGAAAAAAACATGGTTTGAACGTTCACAGAAATTTTTCATGAATAAAATGGGAATTAAAGGAAACATCCTGAATACCGTCATATGGTTTGTATCCATGTATTTTTTTATCATTTTATTGCTGACCGTTGTTCTGCTGATCATTATCATAGTGGGAGCAAAATTTGATTTTCTGGATATCGGTTCATTACAGCGAGCTTTAAATAAACTGAATTAGAAATGACTGTATCTTCTGTAAAATTTCTATCTTTAGAACATTGAGTTGTAAAAAAAATATTACATGGATGATTTTAAAAATCAGATGTATTCTATAGAAGAATTTCTGGAGCTTGTAAAGAACAAGCAGGACAGGAAAGCAGCCTTCGACCCGGAATATAATTATGCAGTTTATTCTTCAGCAGACGAATTTAAGCCCGGAATGAAAATTTTTATCGGAGATCCTTTGGATATTGGTGGGGATGATAATGAAATCTTACCTGATTTTGTTTTTCATAACAAGCTCCATTATATGTGTTCTGATGAAAATATTCAGGATGTGGTAGATCTTGCTTTCAGACAGCGTGCTGATATTAGCTCTTCTCAGCTTATCACAGCTCTGAACCATTATCTTGAAAAAGATGATTTCTTAGATTTTAAATAATAAAAGAAGTAAATACACAAAAAACAATCACCTGATATGAAAAAATATCAGGTGATTGTTTTTTTCTCCTAACTGGTCAGGTCAGAAAAAATTATTTCGACTCATGCTATTCCGGGGAAATAGTAAAAAGCTTAAAAAACACACAATGAGACCTGGCAGTATTTTCTGTCAGGTTTTTTTATTTCTTTTGTAAAAATCTGTAACAATTTTTTTAAACGAAAACTAACTCTATAGAGTAAATGCCCATGACCTCATTAGAACAAGAGTTTATAAGTCAGATTGAAAAGCATAAAGGAATTCTGTTTAAGATTTCTAAAATGTATATGACTGAAAAGGATGACCGCGATGATCTTTTTCAGGAGATTACCTATCAGCTTTGGAAAGCATTTCCGGGTTTCAGAGGTGAAAGTGAATTTTCAACATGGCTATACAGAATTGCTTTGAATACAGCTATTATTTTCCTGAGATCAGAAAAGAGAAGAAGCTTTATCGCCCATGAAGACTTTTCTAACCAAATTATTATTCAGGAAGACTATGATTACCGTAAAGAAGAGCGCCTGGCTGAAATGTATCAGGCTATTCATCAGCTTAATCCTATCGACAAGGCCTTTATTTTTTATTATCTGGAGGATTTTTCAGGAAAGCAGATTGCCGAACAAATGGGGATTTCAGAGGGCAATGCAAGAGTGAAAATGAACCGGGCCAAAAATAAACTTAAAGATATCTTAAGCCAAATAAAAACCAACCAACATTAAAATCAGTAAACCAATGAATATCGATGAATTGAAAAATACCTGGAACGAAGATATTGTGGAGGAAACTCCTGAAATAAGTATAGAACAGAGGAATAAATTACATCTCCCCCTGGAAAAGATACGTAAAAACATGCGTGTGGAATTCTGGTGGATGATAGGAATCTTTGTCTTTGCTTTTCTGGTGTGCTCTGTGTGCAGACCATTTAAACTTCAGTTGTATATAACAGTTTTGATTGCCTCCATGCTTTTGGTTACCGTTTTCTTTTTCAGTAAGTTCTTTACATTGTACAATGAAATCAGTAATCCCGCACCTAAAACTTATGATTCTTTGAAAGATCTCGTGATGCAGCTTAATCTTAACAAACAGTATTACCTCTCATACTATATCAGTTTTGCCCCATTTCTGGTATGTGAAATCCTGATTGTCCTGGAGTTTATCCCGTGGCCAAAACCTTTGAGTGAACTGAAGATTGCAGTAGTGTTAATTAGTACAGTAACCGTAGGCTTATTTTTGCTTTATATTGTTGGAAGGTTCTGGTATCAGCGCTATTATGGAAGATACATCCAATATATTGAAAATCTTTTAGAAGAATTAAAAAGGTAGAAGAGGTTTTCGGCGGGCTGAAAGCCCGCCGAAACCTATATTCATTACTGCCCTTTATGTTCTTTTTCTTTGGCAATTTCGTTTTTTATCCAATCCAGTTGCGGATCTTTTTGATCAATAATATCCTGCATATTTTCAGTAATAGTTACGTCCGGAACAACCCCTTTCCGTGAATCTGAAAAATTAATATTAGGCTGCACCAAAAGCAGCCCAATCGGAAATCTGATTTCAGAATTGGGCAGCTTCTGGTAGGAATAAAATCCGGCCACAGTTCCGTCATTGGCACCACCTGTTTCTTCTCCCACAAGCGTTGCTCTTTTATCATTCTTAAGTTTGGCGGTAATAATAGACGATGCCGAGAAACTTCCTCCGTTAATCAGTACAAAAATTTTTCCATGGAAGGCATCCTTTTTGGGTTTTGTAGGTTTATCAGCTTTCATCTTGTAGAATACTTTTCCATCCTTTTTATAGGTACTGAAAGTCTGCGCAAGAAAAAAACTCGGATAAGCGATACTTTTAAGAGCATACTCTAAAGGAGTACTTTTTCTGAAATAATTGGTGCGTAAAGGTGCATTTCTTGAAGTTAGCTGAGAGGGTTTTATCAGCGTAAACGGCTCATCAGCTAAATACGAATACAGATTATTGATTTCATATAATGAACCGCCGTAATTGTTTCGGACATCGATGATGAGGTAGGAAGATTTTGAATGGTTGATGCTGGCAAAAGCTTTTTTATAAAACTTATCTGAGTAATCCCTTGAGAAGCTTTTTACCTTAATATAAGCAATAGTACTGTCTTTATCCAGAAACCGGAAACTTCTGTTATAAGAATTACTGGAAGCTACATAGTCGTTCAGTTTCTTTTCCGGGGTCTTTTTCTGCATTTCCTTATCCTTTTCAAGATCAGCGTCAGATTTTGTTTCTCTGGTTAAGGTATACGTCTTTTTTTCTCCCTGGTATAGGGTTTCAAGAGTAGCTTTGCTGTCAAATCCATTTTCGGCAGTATAAAAATTAAAGAACAGATCTTTTAAAAAATACGGGTGGAAAGTGGTATTATCACCATCACTGCTGATCAGACTTCTGTACTTTTTTATATAATCAGATACAGGTACATTATTGATGGATAAAATTTCAGTTCCCGGCTTTATATGCTCAATAGAATCTTTGTTTTGAATGATATACATTCGGTCTCCCGATATATAATATTCAAAACGGCTGAACATTCCTTTTTGATGTTCCAGCCTTTTAATTTCTTCTTTCGTGAATTTCTTTCTGGGAATTCTCAATGAAAGATGTCCTTCACGAATTCCGGCAATGACAGGCTGAAGTTTGAAATAAAACTGAAGTGGGGTAAGAGATTCGGTGATCGTTTGCTTGAGACTGTCAAATTTACGCTCCAGTTCCTTTCTGGGAATATACCAGTATAATTGAGGGTGCATTTGCTGTAATTTTGAATACGCAAAGTCCACATCCTCTTTAAGTTGCTCCGGTGGAATACATGAAGCCCGCTGTTCGTTGTGTTTTTTTACAGAGGCACAAGACGAAAAAATAGCGAGAAGAAATATTACCGAATAATTTTTCAATGTATCTGAGTTTTTTTAGGGTGCTAAAATAAAAAGTTTAAAATTAATCCCGACTTAAATGAATAATAAATTTTTAAAATACATGATAAATTTAGTTAAAAAATGGAGTAAAATGGAATATATTTTCATTTAAAAACAAAAGTCAATACATTTGATATTTATTTTGTACAAATGATTTATTGGATTATTACGTGTATAGCTGTTTTGACGGTAACTTTTTTTATCGTGATCAATATGAAGGCGTTTGGCGGCGTGCCAAAAGGAAAAAGGCTGAAGCGCATCAGGCAGTCGAAACTCTATAAAAACAGACAATTCCAGAATATCAGCCATACACCTTCCCTTACAGAAGGCTACAAAATGTCAAAAGTGACTTATGATTTCTTTTTAGGAAAAAAAGATCCGCTGCTGAAACCTTTGAAAGAAATTCCAGCTCTTCATACCGATTTGAAAAATTTGGATAAAAATCAGGATGTATTGATCTGGCTGGGGCATTCCTCTTATTACCTGCAGACAGATGGCGTTTCATTTCTGATAGATCCTGTTCTGAGCCTTTACGGCTCACCTTTCAAATACTTTAATAAAGCTTTCAAAGGCTCAGATATTTTTAAACCTGAAGACATTCCCGGCATAGATTATCTGGTCATTACACATGATCATTTTGATCATCTGGATTACCCAACGGTAAAATCGATTGAAGAAAGAACAGATATGGCCATTATTCCTTTAGGAGTAGGGGCACATCTGGAAAGATGGGGCTATCCTGAGAGCAAACTTATTGAAGAAGAATGGGGAACAGAAGTTGCCCTGAAAAATGATATAAAAATTGTTTTCACTCCTGCCAGACACTTTTCCGGCAGAAAAGTGAGACAGAATGATACGCTTTGGAGTTCTTACGTACTGATAACACCTACTAAGAAAATTTTCCTGGGAGGAGACAGCGGCTATGATTCCCATTTTAAAGCAATAGGCGAGCAATACGGACCTTTCGATTATGCTGTCCTTGAAAACGGACAATATGGAGAGGCATGGCGGTATATTCATACCTTACCGGAAGATGTTATTCAGGCTGCTATTGATCTTAAAGCACAGCGTATCATCCCGGTTCATGCTGCAAAATTTGCTCTTGCACTTCATCCGTGGAATGAACCTTTAGAAAAGATAACCACCCTTGGAAAAGAAAAACAATTGAATATCCTCACCCCGATGATCGGTGAGGTGGTAGATCTGAATCAGTCAGAACAAAAGTTTACAGCCTGGTGGGAAAGCT
Source organism: Chryseobacterium sp. 2VB (assembly GCF_005503635.1). NCBI lineage: Bacteria > Pseudomonadati > Bacteroidota > Flavobacteriia > Flavobacteriales > Weeksellaceae > Chryseobacterium > Chryseobacterium sp. 2VB. The sequence continues at coordinate 11,112 of NZ_SCNC01000018.1, read as the reverse complement.
GATCAGGCATGCCAGATTTCCTTATACCTTGCGGGATGATTTTCAAACTGCTGTCTTACAAAATCGCATTCCGGGTCTACAAGCAAATCTTTTTCTTCTGCATAGCGTACCAGCTCGTCCAGCAATAGTTTGGCATATCCTTTTCCCTCACGCTCTTCATCAAGTTTCGTATAAAATACAATAAGCAGTCTTCCATCAACCTCTATGGACATATAACCTGCCTTTTTCCCATCGATAAGTAGCTGCAATTCATCCTGATATTGAGATACCTGAAACTTTATATTTTCCATAACAATGTAAGATTTGGTTGATTAAAAATAATTTTGAGGCCATTCTTTAAAAACATTCTCTTCATTAAAATTACGAAATTAAATGATATCAGATAATAGTTTTTAATAATCTTAACAAATTTTATAACAGAAATGGATAAAGGATAAAGGATAAAGGATAAAAGATAAAAGATATTACCATTAAATATCCATATGTCAGGATCAATAGAGGTGGGCTTTAGCCCGCCATACAATATAATTTCTCGTAGGGCTTTAGCCGAAACTTAAAATAGATCTGTTTTATTATATTGAAAATAATCTACAATTCATTGATTATTAATATTTTTAAAGATTTCATAGGTGGTAATTATTTACGTTCTGAGGATGACTTTAGAATGGTTAATGTTTGTAAATTTTACAAAAAAAACAGAAAATATTTCAAAGAAAATCAGTGGTTTATGATTTTTATTAACAAATATTAGTATTTATATTTAAGAATTGGCACTTTAATTGACTATCCCTTCATGTTTAATTTTAAAGTGGTGTGAAATGAAAAAATTAATATTAACAGCATTATTGGTTGGGACATTTAGTCTGAGTTATGCCCAGTCCGATTATTATAATGATTATAGAAGAAGTATCTCGGACATCAACTGGCAAAGGGTAATTACTGATCTTGTGCTTTCAACAACACAGGCCAATCAGATTTATGTGTTGAATGACAGGTACCGTGATTATGATACGTGGAACAGAGTTTACGTAGTAGAACCTGGAAGATGGAGGAATGACCGTTATTCAGAGCTGGAAAGAATTCTGGGTAGAGAAAAGTATATCCTCTTTAAAAAGAAATATTACAGAGGTCAGAATCCGGTAATCGTCTATGGCAGAAACAAAAACGATTATAAAAAATACCATAAACAACAGGAAAAGTATTATAAAAATCAGGAGAAATACTATAAAAAACAAAATAAACATCGCGGTCACGGACATGACGGTGATTGGGATTAAACCCATTATCAACTCTATCACTTATAACGGCTGACATTTTTGTCAGCCATTTATTTTTCAATATCTGATGTGATTTAATTTGTTTGATTTTTATAACTTTGATCTATGGAATCACACGAGTCACTTAAAGGTTTTTATGAAAGAAATGCTCCCAATCTGGCATCGCAGTGTATCGGGGTCAGTAAAATGGGACACTTCAATGTGTTTTCACGGGAATACTGTTCTCCTCTTACCCCATACAGCAGGAGAGATTATTATAAAATTTCATTAATTATAGGAAAAGGAAAGCTTCATTATGCTGATAAATGGATCAAAGTAGACCGTCCTGCATTATTGTTTTCCAATCCCATTATTCCCTATTCCTGGGAAGCGGATGATGAGGATCAGAAAGGCTGGTTCTGCCTGTTTACAGATCAGTTTCTGCATAACGGAAGCCGTATGGGAAACCTTCAGGATTCTCCGCTGTTCAAGATCGGAGGAACACCTGTTTTCTTTGTAAATGAAGAACAGCAGAAAATACTTGCTGAGATCTATACCAAAATGATGACGGAGATCCAGTCGGATTATATTCACAAGTATGATATGCTGAGAGCATATCTTCATCTGATGATTCATGAGACGATGAGAATGCAGCCGGCAGAAAGTTTCGAACCCTATCAGAATGCTTCACAAAGGGTTGCCTCTTTATTTATGGAATTGTTGGAAAGACAGTTCCCTATCGACAGCCCTGAGGCCTTTTTGAAATTAAAAACCCCGAATGATTATGCCCGGAGTCTTTCCATTCATGTGAATTCTTTGAACCGTTCGGTAAAAGAGATTACAGGGAAAACAACCAGCCAGCAGATCACGGGAAGGATTATTCAGGAAGCCAATGCCTTACTGAAACATACGGATTGGAATATTGCTGAGATTGCCTACGGATTAGGCTTTGAAGAACCCGCTTATTTCACCAATTATTTTAAAAAACAAACCGGAATTACTCCCAATGCCTTAAGAATGGATGTTGTTTGAATTTTATAATTCTTAGTTTGAATTCTATATCAGGGTTGACTTCCTGATGTTCTAATTTTGTCATGTAAAATTAAATCATACCTATCATGAAATTTAAAAAATTAGGAAACACAGAAGAACAGTTATCAGCAATTGGTTTAGGATGTATGGGAATGAGTTTCGCATATGGTCCTACCGACGAGCAGGAAAGTATCAATACCCTGCACAGAGCTCTGGATTTAGGAGTTAACTTTTGGGATACGGCAGATATGTATGCCAATGGAGAAAATGAAAAACTGATTTCTAAAGTTTTAGTACCGAACAGGGATAAGATCTTCATTGCGACCAAATTCGGATTCAGGTTTAAAGATGGTAAAGCAAGCCACAGCGGTGCTCCGGGAACTTATTTCGACGGCTCTCCGGAATGGATAAGACAGGCAGTAGATTTAAGCCTTCAGAGATTAAAGATCGATACAATCGACTTGTATTATGCGCATAGAGTAGATCCGAATGTTCCTGTAGAAGAAACGGTAGGAGCAATGGCAGAATTGGTAAAGGCAGGAAAAGTGAAATATCTTGGATTGTCTGAAGCTTCGGCAGAATCTATCAGAAAAGCTAATAAAATTCACCCTATCGCAGCATTGCAGTCAGAATACTCTATCCTTACGAAAGATGTTGAAAATGAGATTTTACCAGCCATCAGAGAACTGGGGATTTCTTTGGTTCCTTATTCACCGTTGGCAAGAGGACTCTTCACCAATATCTATGATGCACAAAATCTGGGTGATGACGATTTCAGAAAATCATTACCGCGTTATCAGCAGGAATATCTTGAAAATAATACCAAACTGGCTAACGAAATCAATGAGTTGGCAGCTTCCAAAGGAGTAAAAGGAACCCAGCTTGCCTTAGCATGGGTGTTGAATCAGGGAGATGATATTATCCCGATTCCTGGTACAAAACGAATCAAATATCTTGAAGAAAACATTGCAGCCGTCAATATTGAACTTTCTCAATCAGATCTGGATACCATTGATGCCATCCTGAAAAAATACCCTAATGTAGGGGAAAGATACAATGAAGGTTCAATGAAACTGGTGAACAATTAAAGACTATGTTAGATAAAAACTGAGCTTCTTACAATGAAAAAGCTCAGTTTTTTTGTTTTATATTTAAAATGAGTTCGACTATGAACAGAAGAGAATTATTAAAGAACGGATTATTGGCAGGAACATTAAGTATGATTCCTTTTTCCGGTTTACTGGCAGAACAGAAAAAAAGTCCGGTCAAAACAGGAGATGATCTTTCCGGATTTAAAAAACTGCGGCTTGGTGAGCTTGAACTATTTGTTCTCACGGACGGATATATCCACGAAGAAAACCTGAACTCATTCGCTCCCAGAGGAAATGTTACAGAATTGAAATCAATCCTTAAAAACAATTTCAGACCGGAAAATTATATCGATATGGCGATGAATATTCTATTGGTTAAAACAAAGAATAAACTCATCTTATTGGATACCGGAATGGGAATTTTTGCAGATGAAAGAAGCGGATTTTTATTGAAAAGCTTTCAAAAAGCAGGATTTTCCGCGAAAGATGTTACTGATGTCTTCATCTCTCACGCCCATCCGGATCACATTGGCGGAGTTGTGGATAAACAAAATCAGTTTATTTTTCCCAATGCTGATATTTTCATCTCCAAAACAGAACATGATTTCTGGATGAAAGCTTCCATCAAAGATTTCAGCAACAGTGCACTGAAAACACAACCTGGATTTCTTAATCAGATTATTCCTGCAATTCAGAATATTTTGAAAACGATTCAGCCCAAACTGAAGTTTTATGACCTTAATCATACATTGTATGATTATTTTAGTTTCCGGTTAGCTCCTGGCCATACACCGGGATTAACCGTTACAACCATCTCTTCAGGAAATGAAAAGCTGATCTATATTGCTGATCTGATCCATTCTGATGTTGTCTTGTTTCCACACCCTGAATGGGGCTGTTTTGGGGACACTGATCTGGATATCGCAACAGCTTCAAGAAAAAAACTCCTTCAGCAATTGGCAGATACCAGAATCAGAGCGTTTGCTTACCATTTACCCTGGCCGGGCCTTGGTTACACAAAAAAGAAAACATCCGGCTTTGAATGGTTTCCGGAAGGTTTTATGAATTAGGGAATAGGTTGCAGATAGCAGATCGTAGGTTGCAGGTGAGAGAAAAAGAGGATTAGGGATAAGGAATACGTTACCTGGATTAATAAATACGTGCTCAGTATTCCTCCGGAGGGGTGGCAAAAATTCAAAGAATTTTTGACGGGGTGGTTAACTAAACAGCATAATCGATCCCACACATAAATCATCCATAGCAGCGGACTTTAGTCCGCTTTCATAATCAACATTTATTTATTCGGTTTTAACCACAATTTATTGATCATATATAAACAACAGATCCTCCCAGGCAATGGAAGGATCTGTTTCAAACATAAGAAAAAATTAGAGTTTTATCATTAAGCTTCTCCAAATACCAATTCAGGAGAATACAGCTTTCTGAACATGATGTAAGTTACCGTTAACACAGAAAAAGCAACAATTGCATCTACTGTAGACGGAAAACCGAGTACCGCAATTTTTGAAAAGAAAGCAAAAAGAATATCAAAGAACATTCCTGCAAACACCCATTCTTTTAGTCTCAATAATTTATTGGGAAGCAAAAGAACCAGTACTCCGGAGATTTTAAAAATTCCTAATATATAAATGAAATGAGGCGGATATCCAAGCTGTCGCGTAATATCCCATACAACCGGATTTTTTGTCAGTTCAAAGAAACCGCTGGCTCCAAACCATAATGACATAAAAATAGTTCCTGCCCAATAGATAATTTTTGTAGTTTTTGTTTTCATTGTTGTAATTTTTAGTGATAATTAAATTGTGTGGTATTTTATTTAAAAGCTGTTTTTGCTGATCCTGAGATTTCTCCCGTTCTCCTATTCTGAATAAAGGCGATGACTTCCCAGTTTTCCGGAGAAAAGCCTTCCGGAAGTTTAAATGTTGTGATTCCTTCCTGCTGTTTATTCAATGAGATGAGGTTTTGCTTGTGGACAATCTGCCAGTGATGCAGATGGCGTCCTTCATTTTCGCCTTTCCCCACCTCTGTGGAAGAATGTTTTTCAACCAGATTAATGAGCAACATATTCTGAGGATCTGCGGAAGGTGTTTTATATTGAATATCAATTTTATGCTGAGAAATGGCGGCAGATAACTCTACAGGTGTTTTTTTAGAAGTAATCAGAGCTTTTCGGATGGCATTTCTGATATTATTTTCATCAGATCCTACAAATTCTGTTTTTCCGTTCACTACCAGCTGTGGAGTATACACCTGTGAATTCAATATTCGGCTGTACTGCTGTTGCCGTTGAGAGTTTTCAGCCGTACTGAACCGGTCCTTCCATCCGAGTCGGTTCCAGTAATCAACATGGTAGGAGAGAAGGTAAACAGGCTCATCTTTGTATTCCTTTTCGATTTTTCCCATTAGTTCATCTGCAGGAGGACAGCTTGAACAGCCTTCTGAAGTAAAGAGTTCCAAAACAGCGAAACCATTATTTTCTGAAGTGGAATGCTGTGCTGTCTTCTGATCTTTATTTTGATGAATAAATGCTGAGGCTGCAAATAATACTGCGGTAAAAGCGCTTACTGTAATTAAGTTTTTTAGTATCATGTCTTTTAATTTGATTCAAAAGTAGACACCTGATAAAGGCAAAAGAATACAAAACAGGTTCAACCGGACAAATTAAGAGGTGAATCCGGAAATTGTGAGGGGAAGTATTTTAAGATGGGAGCGGGAAGCTGGAAGTTTTTGCAGTGTGAAAAGAAATAGCTTTTTATTTTTTAATATAAGCCAGGAAGCTTAAAAAATTAACAATAGAAAACCCTGATCATCTCAATCAGGGCTATAGTATATTTAAATAAAAATTTTATTGATTATAAAGCCTTCAAGTACTTCCAGCTTCCTTTCTCCTCTACCTGTCCTCCAGCCACGTAAAGAAACTATGCGTTTTTTCTTTATTAATTAAAAGTTTTTCGGGAGTTTCAACGGTAAGTTTTACCAGTATTTTACGCTGAAAATAATGCTCCATTTCTTTAATCGCTTTAAAATTAACGAGATATTGCCTGTTGACTCTGAAGAATTGTTTATCGGAAACCTGTTCCGCCACCTGCCCTAAAGGCTGGGTAAGAGGAAACTGTTCCTTTGTGAATGTAACCAGATGGGTGATCTCATTATGAATATAAAAATAAGCAATGTCTTCGGTAGGAATGGTGGTGTATTTCTGATTTTTAAAAACCAGAAAACTACTCTTACCTGCGGCAGCAGGCTGGCTGATTTTCTGTATCAGAGACTCCAGGTCCGGAAGTTCATTTTTCTGGAAGAATTTTTTCAGTTCATCAACTTTTCGCAGGGCTTCAGCAATATCTTCCCTGGAAAATGGTTTTAAAACATAATCAACTCCTTTACTTTTAAAAGCATCCAGCATATACTGATCAAAGGCAGTACAGAAAACCACAGGGCAGGTAATCTCCACCGATTTGAAAATTTCAAAGGAGAGTCCGTCCGAAAGATGGATATCCATAAAAATAAGGTCAGGTTTGATCTCCTTTAAGCCTTCAATACTTGTTTCGATACTGTCGTAAACACCCAGTATCTTTGATTCCGGTTTTAAGTCTGAAATTAAATTCTGCAGGGATTTTGCCGCCCTGAATTCATCTTCAATAATGATTATATTCATGGATTAATGGTAGTTTTATCTGAAATGTTTTTTCGTCTGAATGAATGGTAATATCCTTTTCCAATAAATGTTTGTAGCGCATTTTAATATTGTCCAGCCCAACTCCCAAAGAATCTTCAGGAGTTACTTTTCGCTGTATAGGATTTTCGATCACGATATTATCATCAGCACTATAAATTGTAATGTGCAGAGGTTTGCTTTGAGAAACAATATTATGTTTGATACAGTTCTCCACCAATAGCTGAAGGGTAAAAGGAGGAATAAGCGTTTGAGCAGTTTCTTTTCCAAGTTCGTTGGTAAACTTAATCCCTTCTCCAAAACGGGCTTTCTGAAGAAAAAGATAAGAATCCACGATTTTCATTTCTTCCTGAACGCTGATCAGATCCAGCTTACGGCTTTCCAGCGTAAAACGGTAAAAATCAGAAAGTTTTACAATAAAATCAACGGTTTCTTCGTCATGAGTCTCTGCCATTAATTTTAACGTATTCAAACTGTTGAAAAGAAAATGCGGATTGATCTGCTGCTTTAATAATTCATACTGAGCACCCAGATTATCACTCTTTATCTTTTCCAGTTCAAGCTGTATCTGCTGCCCTGTATAGTTGTTCTGAAGCAGCGTAAGAAACATATAGCAAACCAGGTTGATTAAAATTCCCCTTACTTCCACCATCAGCATTACAGGACCAAAATTGATATGAGACAGAATCAGCTGCTGAATCCATGCCAGTCCAAACATAATCACCATCCCGAAAGCCAGTACCACCATCAATCTGGAATAAGAGATATGCTGTCTGCGTTTTCCTGTACGGTTCAGCATATAGATATTGATATACCACATGATGACGGAAAATGCTGCTGTAATGGCCGAGTTTACCGCGGCCTCTTTCCAGTTGAACTCATGAGACGCCAGCTGGGGTACAGAAGATAGAACTCCCAGGAAAATGGAGCTTATCCAGATGATGGCCGGTGAGATTTTTATTTTTTGCTGTTGCATGAAATCTGCTGATTTGAAAAGGTTAAATTAATGTTTTTATTGGAAATATTATGATAAATAGTGAAACAGAAATTTTATTATGGCCTCGCTACAGGACGGTAGCTCATGAAATACTGTATTCTTTCTTTTGGGTTTGAGAAAGTATTCTCAGGCTGATCATTTTTAAGATCATAAGAGACATTTCCGGCACTGTCTGCCTGAACAGTTTCGATACTTACCAGTTCTCCGGTGATGGTTCCGCCAATATACTGAGGATTGTCATGGTATTTCCAGGTAACCAGTTTCATCACAGCACCTGCTTCAGGTGCCTGCTTTTCCCGTGATAAAGATTCCAGTGCTTTTTCATTTCCGTACAATGCCGACATCGTTTTCTTCTTAGGGTTTAAAGAATTGGAGATGAATTGGAGATTTCCCGGGTCAAAAACAACCCTTGAAAGGCCATTATTCGTATTACTATTTTCTTTGCTGCAGGCGGTAAGAGAAACAAGGCTTACCAATAAGATCAGGATTGTATTTTTCATTTTTTCTGTAAATTTTGAATGAGTCTTTGAGTGTTTACTTTCATGGGAACATCAAATAGATATCCTGTTTTTTCAGCGAGTTGTCTGTGGCAGGCAATGCAGGATTCTTTGGCGAAGGACGCCGTTTTTCCTGTCGGATGAAGATCATCTCCTGAAAATTTTGCAAATCCCCAACCCTCAGTATCTTTATATTGTCTGGAATCTTTTACCATAAACTGCGCATTGATAAACTTTCCGGGTCTGATTTCCCCATCCGGAAGCTCTTCTTGTTTCCATACGGATTTTACTACTACACTTCCGTCCGGCCACGGGTGAAAATTCTCTGTTTCCACAGCCTTTACCGCAATATCATTTCCATAAATTACGCGGATAGAGTTATCAAACAGCGTACTCATACTGATTACTTTCCAGTTTTTAAAATCATCGGTATATCGAACCCCGTTGGGAGAAACCGGGAATTTTGCTGATGCCGGAACAGTTACATTGGATGAGACTTGAGGGGGCTCAATCTTTTTTTGAGCAGATAGGCCTACTGAGGATAATGAAAGTGTATACTTTTTGATCGTTTCAATATCTTTTGCTGTAATCCTGGCTGAGGGATGCAGAAGGGTGTACTCATGGAGAGGCATTTTACCACTTTGCATCATATTGAGAATAGCATACATCTTTCCCTGATGTTCTGCAGGAGATAACTTTTCCCATTCTGAGAAGTTCAGGACTTCTCTGGCTCTTTTGATATCTTTGTTTACAGCCCAGGAAACAGGAGCAAGTTTATCATACCAGCTTAAATTCTGCTGATTGGAATGACAGCTGAAACATGAGTTTTCAAGAATACTGATCACTTCCTTTGGGGCTTCAATTTTTCCTGTAACTGGTCTCCCTTCCAAAGGTGCACTGAATAGCTGCAACCCTCCGAAAATACCTAGTATAGCCAGAAATACGATGGCAATGGGATTTCTTTTTTTCTTTACGGTATCCATAATGAGTATTGTTTTATTTTTCTGGATCAAAAGTAGGCGGGTAGTACATGCTGTGAAACGGAAAACTGTCCGAGCTGGACAAATCAAAAGGCGAATCCGGAATTTTTAACCCCGAAAATCTACAAGAAAAATCCCGGTAACACAATTACCGGGATTTGATTAAATCTGTTGTTTATAAAGTAATACCACCATCTATCACAATTTCAGTTCCGGTGACATACCCGGAAGAATCGTTGTCGGCTAAATAAATAACCAGTTTCGCAACTTCCTCAGCAGTTCCCATTTTCTTTAATGGGATCTGATCTATAAGATGATTTTGAATATTTTTCAACGTTTCTTCATCCAGACCCGCCTTACTCATGATCTCGGTTTGTATAGGACCAGGACTTATCATATTTACTCTGATTTCTCTTGGAGCTAATTCTGCGGCGGCTGTTTTTGCAATGGAGTTCAATGCTGCTTTGCTTGCCTGGTAAGCGGAACTTTTGGGTTTATAGGTAGAAGCCACAATAGAAGATAAAAAGATGACAGAAGCACCATCATTTAATAATGGAATGAATTTGCTTAAAGTAAAATAAGCTCCCCTGAAATTGATGTTCATCACCAGATCAAAATTTTCGGTATCCATTTTTTCAATAGGAGTCAACGTACCTGTAATTCCTGCATTGATAAACAGGATGTCTATTTTCCCGAATTGTTTCTCAATATTTTCTTTTAAAAGATCAATATCGTTAAGGTTGGCCTGATCTGCGATAAAAGGAATGGCACCAAGTGAGCGGGCTGCTATTTCTACAGCATCTTTTCGCCTTCCGGTAATGATCACGGTTGCTCCTTCTGAAATAAGTTCTTTTGCCGCAGTGAATCCGATCCCGCTGTTTCCTCCTGTTACGATAGCCAGTTTGTTACTGAATTTTTTCATTGTAAATTTTTTGACAAAGTTATTTCAAAATGGTATACTTTTGTAACCAGTATCACAGAGTATACCAGTATCATTCGTGATATCACTTAACTTTGCAATTATGGAAAGAGATCAGAATGAAGAACTCAGGGCATTACAGGATACCCTTTATTTTATCGGAGGCAAATGGCGTATTCCTGTTATCAATTCACTGTGTAACGGGAACAGACGCTTCAGGGAAATTGAAAGGAGTATTCCCGGAATTACCACCAGAATGCTTTCTAAAGAACTGAAAGATATGGAACTGAATAAACTGCTAAAACGCACCGTTTATCCCGAAACTCCTGTTTTAATAGAATATGAACCCACAGAATACTGCCGAACCTTTGGAAATATCATCCAGGAAATGATCAACTGGGGCAGGGAGCATAGGAGAGTGATTGTGGAGGATAGATAGGTGAGAGGTTGCAGGCAGTAGATGTTAGGTTGTAGGGATTAGGAATGCACCGACCTCGATGAGTAAATAGGTACTCAACATTCCCCTCCTCTGGACTATCGTGTGGACAGATCTTTAAAGATTTTGTAAGCTTTGGCTATATCTTTAAAACATTTGAGTCCAATCCACAGGGTTGTAATACCCGGATGCCTGTTGCTTTCGTATCCT
>NZ_SCNC01000017.1:0-100109 GCF_005503635.1 Chryseobacterium sp. 2VB | reverse complement strand
TTTTGCGATGATGAAAAATCAATACGATATGTAAGGTATGTTCACGAATTGCAGAACTTATTTTTCGCCCTTACCGGGGAAGAACTTAAAATTAAAGAATCATGAATCTACAACTTTCACTAAAAAAGAAATGGTTTGAAATGACGAAAGCCGGAATTAAAACCGAAGATTATAGAGAAATAAACAAGCATTGGATACAACGTCTTGTTCAGCCAATTTTTAACAGGGATACATGGAGGGATGAACAAGGTGTAATTAGTCATATTATTGAACATAGAGATCATTTTTCAAAAAATAGAATGAAGTATTTCTCGACTAATAAAATGACTTTAGGTTACCCAAAATCAACAGATACCGAGAAGATTTTAGAGTTTAAACATGCAGGAATTGAGATCCGAGAAGGAAATCCAGAATGGGGAGCAGAACCAGGGAAACTATATTTTGTAATTAAACACGGAAATTAGAATGAAACAGCTAGAGATAAAAACAAATAAAAGACTCCTTATTGTGGAGTATGATACAGAAGCTGAATGTGCAATTGAATGGGCGTTAATGCATGCTTTTAATAATCCAAATATAGTTAATCACGGGCATAAGGTTAAACCTATATGTGGAGGCTCAGAGCTTACTGAGGAGATTTTAAGATCATTGATCAAAAACGAAATAAGCGAATTTTTAGTTTCTTGGAATTGGGATTATGTATCTAAAGAGCCATTAAATGATGATTTCTTTCCGCCAATGCAATCCTTCATTTCTTCTATCGAGGCTTCAGGCTACCATTGGGGAGAGAATCCTGTGAAGTTCAAAGAAAACGAAATGAATTGGGAAAAGCGTCATAAAAATAGGATTGAATGGGAAAGAGCCGAATCCAGGACCTTCAACCCATCAAAATGTATAATCTTTGAAATACTGTAAAGATGAAAACAAAAATTCCTATCGCAAAATATATACATCCAAAGACGCAAATTAAAAAGGTGTGGATTGGTAGCTATGGAGGACATTACGAAGCAATTTTCTTTTTTAAGAAGAAACCTAAGAAAACAAGTGAGCTAAATGATGGAACAAAATATTATTGCATTGTAGATAATAGAGATTTGGTGATAGGTTCAATGTTTATGGGAGATTTTAAAGAGTTATATCCTGACTTTGACATGAACATTATAAAGCCAAAAGATATTGAGATAACAGAAGTTATACAAATAATGTTTGAAGCTGTTTATGATAAGTATGGTGATTTAGTATCTTACAAATATAATGCAGATAATTATTAATTACGGAAACCCACAATACCAAACACCCCGGAATTTCCAGGGTGTTTTTTATTTGAGTAGTTTTAATAAGTCTTGATGTTCTTTTAAAAGATCGTCATAGTCCTTTTTAAGTTCATCGAACATTTTAGATAGTCTATCATAGTTCTTATCTACTTTTGCGGACTCTCTTAAATACATTAAGATTGCTATTACTAAAAACAAAAGTATTACAATTAAAATTATTGTGTTGATTTCCATATTACGAATTTATTTGATGTTTGGGTTGTATAATTGTGGTTTTCCGTAAAAACCCGGGCGACATGATGGATCAAAACGCCACCCGGAAAAACTAACCATGTGAATTTTTAAACTTGTTTGGTTTATATTTTCTGAAAAATTGATTTAAAATAATCTTCAATGTCTTTAATGTTTTTAACATCATATATTGAAAGTTTAATTTCTCTAATGCCAAAGTCAAGATTATTAACTTTTATTTCCAAACGGTAATTATCAAATTCTGACCATTGGGATTTGCCATCATTTCTCACTCTTATATCATCACATCTAACGATTTCGCCACTTGAAATAAAACTATCACTTCCATAAAAGTAAATGTCTTTGACAAGTTTGAAATATTTACCTGCTTTAGATTCAAATTGTTTTATTTCACTAGAAAAGATCAATGTCATGACGTTGTAATTTTAATTGTTATCGTTTTTGTTGATACAAATATACAACAAATAGTTGTAACAAAACAAGAGATAAAGTAAAAAAATAACAAATAGTTGTAATTTATAATAATTCTAAATACAACAATAAGTTGTATTTAAATATTGAAAGATTTATATCTTTGTCATATGGTATTAAGAATTGCTGAGCTTCAGAAAAAAAATAAGTTTTCCAACGAAGAATTGGGAAACAAAATAAACGTGAGTGATCAACAGGTTTCAAATTATAAAACATCTGCCAGAATGCCACCTCTTAAAACTTTGGAAAAAATAGCAGCTGCTTTTAACTGTGAATTTATAGAGTTATTCGAGGCGCCTATAGGCTATATTCATGATTATAATCCTGAGACGGGCGAATGGCTCGGAATTAGAAAGAAATAAGTATACAGTTTTAAAAAAAACACAACCTCCTTTTTTCAAGGGAGGTTTTTTTATGCAAAAAAATAATGTAAAAATTTATTATTATTTTTGTTTCACACTTAAAGTAATACTTGAAATAAATGCTATAATGAATTGTAAACTTACATTATTAAATAATAAAATAAACAAGGTTGTTGAAAAATTTAATGAAGAATATAATCTTTCTAATGATCAGGAATTTATTCTTAGAAAAATACTGGAAGGGCTTGAAAACCATCCTCCTGATTTATCTATGGAGCTATGTTCTAAATTGATTTCAGGACCTGTTGTTAAAGAGAAGTATTCAAACTTAGATAACCCAATATAAACTATTAAAAACTGCATAAATGAAAGGATTAATTACTGTAAAAGACACGTTAAGTACGGAGTTGGAGAATTTGCCTGGTGAAATTTGGGAAGAAGTTCCCGGATATGAAGATAGGTATGAAGTATCAAATTATTCAAGGGTCAAGAGTGTGGTTAAGCGAAAGCCAGTTATACTAAAAAAATCTTTGGACCAAAACAGCAGGTTTAAAGTGGTTTTAGTAGATAGGTTTGGCAGAAAGAAAAATTTTAGTGCTGGAAGATTGTGCGCTACGCTTTTCAATAGAAAGCCAGAAGAAAATGAAGTTTTAGAATACCTGGACAGAAACCAAAGGAATGATCAAGCAAACAACACAAGGTGGGTTTCCCGGCGTTCAGTTGTTTTAAGAACTGTAAAAAGAGTTCCCAGGGTTTCGGGTATAAATCACGGAATGGCATTGATAAACCCATCAAAAGCCAGGGAAATAAGAGCTGACAAGCGCAATGGAAAGACTTTAAAACAACTTTCTGATGCTTACAAGGTATCTATACCATGTATTCAAAAGATAGTTGAAAATAGAACCTGGAAAACGGCTTAACAATGAAACAGCAACCTGAATTTGATCTGCAAAAAAGAGTTTGCACCTATTTAAGGGCGGTTCATCCGGATTTGTTTTTCATGTCTGATACTATCGCAAGTGTAAAGCTTACAAAATTTCAAGCCATACGAAACTCACAGATCCAGAAGCCAGGATTTAAAACCCCTGATCTTTTGATTTTCTATCCTAAAGGTGGGTATCATGGTTTATTCATCGAATTAAAAGTTGAATCACCCTATAAACTCAACGGAGAACTTAAAAGCAATAAGCACATTCAGGAGCAAAGCAAAACAATTTCCAAGCTTAAAGGTCTCGGTTATCATGCTTCCTTTCAATGGAATTTCAACGATATAGTAAAACTTATTAACTGGTATTTAACACTATAATCATGAAAACATGTACAGCAAAACACTATAAAACGCAGTATAAGTCTGTAACAGAAGTCCATCAGCATGGGAAAATAAGATATAAGGCTTCGATGGCTGCAGGTGTCGGGAAACTATACGATGATATAAGAAGTGCGGCTTTGGCTGTAGATAAATATCTAATCAAAAAAGGTAAGAATCCTGTAAATATATTGGTGAAAAAATGAAAACAAAAAAAGTAAAAATATCAGAAGTAAAGGTAAATCCTAATAATCCCAGATTGATAAAGGATGACAAGTTTAGAAAGTTGGTAAAATCCATTGAGGAATTTCCTCAAATGCTTGAAATAAGGCCGATAGTTGTCAACGGTGATATGGTAGTTCTTGGGGGAAATATGCGATTAAAAGCATGTCAGGAAGCCGGATTAAAAGAAGTTCCCATTATTATTGCTGATAACCTCACAGAAGAGCAGCAAAGAGAATTTTTAATAAAGGATAATGTTTCCGGCGGTGAATGGGACTGGGATATGTTATTGAACGAATGGGACACTGATTTGCTTGAAGACTGGGGCCTTGATGTAAAATTTCCTGTAGTATCAGAAGATGAAGAAGAACCGGAAGAGCAAACGTATGTCCCTGTATTTCGCTTTGAAGTAACCTGCAAGACAGAATCCGAAAAAAATAAATTAATGGCTGATCTTTTATTGAAAGGATTTAGCTGTACAGAAGATTATTAATCATGGCTTACACAGAAGAAAGAAAGAATAAGGTTTTCAATAGGATAATAAATGCTATTGCAGATGATGGGTTACCTATTAGACAGATTTTAAAAGAAAAATGGTCACCTTCTCCTAGTACTTTCTTTGAATGGTTAGAAGACGATGAATCCAAAGCGAAACGGTACGCGCGCGCCTGCGAGATTAGGGCCGATATTTTTTTTGACGAAATGATTGAAATCGCTTTTACTCCTGAAATTGGAGAAACTGTTGAAATGACTCAAAAAGGCGGTAAAGAAGGGAAAAAGGAAATGAAAAAGACCCAGGGAGATATGTTAGGACATAGAAAATTAAAGGTAGACACACTCAAATGGGCTATTTCAAAAATGGCTCCGAAAAAATACGGTGATAAGCTTGATCTTACCTCTGACGGTGAAAAAATACCTGGTTCCATTCCTTTGGTGCTTGAAGATGGCAGAAGTTACGAGGATCTTAAAAAAGAATTGAAGGTAGATGAAGAAATATAAATACGGTGTAACAGAAGTCTTTGTAAAGCATGATTTCTACGCTTCTTTGAGAATTCGTCTTTTCGACAATGAAGGGCGAATTTACTTAGATAGTGGTGATGAAGCTATTGCAACAGAGTTTTTTGTAAAAGTGCCAGAGAAAAAGTATGAAGCTGATAAGCTGCTTACTTATGAATCAGGACTTTATTACTCGTATTGTGAAAAAGAAGATTTTGGAGCTTTTCCCAGATATAAATATATTATTCACGAAGGATCTTCCAGGAGTTCTAAATCATGGTCGTTAGAAGAATGGACTTTAAGAGAGGCTGAGAATACGCCAAATTTGCATATTAACATATGGAGAGATAGCCGCGAGGCTTTGACTGACACAATTTGGAAGGATTTTAGGAAGCTTATTCCATTATCCGGACGAACAATGCGGATGAATAGAAATACTACTCCAATTGTATTTAAAAACGGTTCAATTATTTCACCTAAAGGAGCAGATCAAACAAATGCACACGGAACCACTCAGGATATTGCATGGCTAAACGAACCTTACAAAATTGGAGAAGATGAGTTTGATCAGATTGACCAACGTTCTAATCAGGTTATTATAGATATTAACCCAGTCGGGTTGTCTTGGGCTGAAAAGCTTGTAAAGAATCCAAGATGTAAGGTTATTTACTCCACTTTCCGGGATAATCCATTTTGTCCAGCTGGTCAAAAGATGAAGATTTTAGGTTATGAGCCTTGGGAATCTGATTCCTATGAAGTTATTGACGGAAAGATAATGTATCAAGGTAAGCCAGTAACAGGAAATCATGAACCGCCTGTACATAAAATAAACAAGGAGCGTAAAACAATTAACAAATATAAGTGGATAGTTTACGGACTTGGATTAAAGGCAGAAAACCCGAAACGAATTCATCATAACTTCTATCCTATCACAAGGGAGAAATACGATTCTTTGGACCTAATGGAGTTCATGGGGTTAGATTATGGTTCTGCTTCTCCTTCTGCCTTTGTAAAGGTTAAATTTGACGGGGATAGATCGTTTTACATACTACCTTGCTTATACAGGCCTATGAATAAAATGAGAAATCCTTTAGGTGAAGAATTAATTGCTGCCGGCGCTATTCCTGGAAACAAGTCTATTGGTTGGGCTGATAGTAGTGACGCAGATCCAGGCAGCGATATGCCTTTAACAAATGGTTTAAGATCGAATTACAATCTAAATCTATTCAAGACAAACAAGCCTACATATAAGGCAAGGTTTGATTTTATGAGTAATTGTATTTTCTATTACGTTGAAGATGCAGGATTAGATGATAAAGAGAACGGATATGATGAAAAGGGTAAGTTTGAATATGAATTAGACCGTTATCAATGGGAATATATCAATGATACTCCTACCGGAAAGCCGGTAAAAAAAGATGATCACTATATGAACGCTACAGAATATGTTTCATGGGGTGTTAAAGAATATTATAACATCCAATTATAAAACCCAAAATATAAATTGGGTTAAAATAAAAACCCAAAAAACCCAGTGGGTTTTTAATAAACCCAAAATAACAATTGGGTTATTTAAAAAAAAATAAATATTGCCAAAATAATTAAATTTGAATATGACAAACACAGAAGCAAAATTAATCCACGGATTGATCAAGAAAGAAAATAGAATCAAGGCTACCGAGATAGTAGGCTTTTTCAATATCTTACACGCTCAAGGAAAGTGTAATGATAAGCTTATTGAAGATATTAACGCTTATGTTGATATACTCAGTATTTTATACAAAAAGAATGATGGTCTTCCGGTGTATAAAATACAGAAGAAGGCAAACCCGATTGAATCGGATGCTTTTGCAGCGTTTACAAAATTTCATGTGGAAATTACAGAGCTTATGAAAATATATACCGAGAAAATGAATTAATTTCACAGCCATATGGATGCAAAAGAATTGAGAATAGGAAACATTTTAAACGCTGTTGTAAGTAATGGTGTTGAAACTTTTACTTTTAATGAAATCGTAGTTCATGAACTCACTAAAGATGGAATGAAAGACGAGAAAGGATTTAGATTCCCATATGACACCATCGTTGGAATACCTTTAAATGAGTGGTGGTTGCTTGAGTTTGGATTTTTTCATTCCGAATCATTAGACATGTATTTATTGAAAATTCAAAAAGAAAAGTGGATATGTTGGAATAAAGATAAAGGAATTACACTGCAAGATGTAAATAGAACTCTATTCGAATACAAGAAAATAAAATATGTACATCAGCTACAAAATCTATATTTTGCTACCCAGCAAGAAGAATTAAAATTAGAACAGTCTTAACAGGCTGTTTTTTTTGTTTCTGCTTTATACTTCACAACACCATAATAACAGGTATTTACTTTTGCTTTAAAACAAAGTATTAGTGAGTATTTTAACCAAATTAGATAATGCGATTTATGCGGCTGTAAAATCATGGGGAGGCGGAAGCGCCCCTTATGAGCGTTTAGATGACGGAACTCACTTCTACTATGAGCCTGCTAATCTTTTGAGCTACCTTGGAATAGGAACCCCTTATTACACCCCTTACCAAAATCTAAAGTCATACTACTTTGAATGTTTCTTTTTATCTGACTGCATAGATATTTATGTTGATACATGCAATAGGGTGAAACTAATGGAAGTTGATTCCAAAGGTAACGAAGTTCCAAATTCAGAATACGTTTCTTTTCTACAGGAGCCGAACGGTCTACAAAATCAATCTGAATTAATTTCAGAAATGGTTATTAATAATTTGACATCTGGGATATCAATTAGCTATGGAAATTTCTTCAAAAATGGAAATCTAAGATCAGATGCTCAGTTATACAATATAGACTTCAACAGATTATCTACACCAAGGATTAAAAACCCTTATTTATTGACAAAGAAAGCTATTTCGGAGTTGATATTCAAAGAGCAATTAGAAGGTTCGGAACGCAGGGATCTGAGGCTGTACGAGCTTGCTTATTTCTATGATAGAATTCCCCAAAAGGGATTTTCTGAAGAAGGTTTTAATAGCCGTAATTTTTTTAATCCAACATCAAGAATATTCCCTTTACTTTCCAATTTACACACTCTTATAAGTTCACAGGAAACTATGGCGTATTTAGTCAATAGCCCTGTTAATTCTGTTTTATCCAAAGAAAAGAGTGATCACGCTCCTACTGCTGATGATCAGAAGCATGATGCAGAAGAGAAATTAAGTGGACGTGGTAAATATGGAGCCGGAAGAGGTAAAATTGGAGATATCATTGTTACAAACATTCCATATAAGAAGCTGGATATGGTTAGAGATAACAAAAAGCTTCAGAATATCGAAATGCAGAATAATGCAAAGGAAAATGTAAGAACCAGACTTTCAATACCTAAAGACTACTTTGGAGATTCCACATACGAAAATAAACAGTTCTCTGAAGCCAGGTTTACTTTAGGTCCTGCAAAGACTATTACAGATAATTTCTGCAATACTTTAACAAACAAGAGTCCTGAATACTTCAAGAGGAAAGGAACAAGATTGATAGGTTCATACGAACATGTTGAAGCAGTAGTTGAAACTACTAAGAAATTGAAAAATGAAGGCTTGCTTAAGCGTGTACAGTCAATTTCAGCTTGTATTGATGCATACGAAAGATACAAAACCGTATACCCGGATGCTCCATATGATCAATTTCTGATCAATAACCAGTTAACCGAATTCTTTAAACAGACTTAAAATGGAAAAAGAAGTGATCATAAAAATTGAAAAGGCTTTAAACCGCAAAGATTTAGATCCGGTTTTAAAAGCAGACTTAGAAAAAAAGAAAGAGATCCTTTCTAAAAATAAAACGGTAAAGAAATGATAACAGTAAAAGAATTCCCAGGCAAACAGTTCGCAACAAAAGAAGAGTTGTTTAAAGAATTGTCTGCAAATAAGGCTCTTTTAAAGGCTAATAAAATGCTTCAGATGAAAGAGTCTGACAGCATAGCCTATTCATTCGCTGTTAATGAAAAGAAAGAAGCTTTAAAAGCTGGTGAAGTACGATTTGAAGAGATCAACGTATTGGATGTAAAAGTGGTTATCAATAGCTGTAACCTTTTTGATTCACACAGTGATGTTTCAATAGATAGCAGTTGGAACCGTACAGTGAAGAACGCGAAAAGGGTTCTATTACTGGAAGCTCACAAAGCACAATTTGATAAAATTATTTCAGATGAAATCGAATTGAAAGTAGAAGTTATTAGCTGGAAAGATTTAGGCTTCGATTACGAAGGTAGCACAGAATGTCTTGTGTTCTATGCCCGGTTAAGAAAAGACCGCAATCCATTCATGTTTGAACAATACGCTAAAGGCTATGTAAAAGAACATTCAGCAGGATTAAGATATATTCAGATTGAACTTGCTATCAATTCAGAAGCTGAATGGAATAGAGAAGAAAAGGAAGTTTGGGATAAATACTATCCTAAAATTGCAAATAAAGAAGATGTTGATCAGTACGGCTATTTCTGGGCTGTATTAGAACAGCAAATAAGAGAAGGTAGTGCTGTAGTGTTCGGTTCTAACTTCGCTACACCTACCATGTCAGTTGAACCCGTTACAGACACTTCAACAAAAACAGAAAAAGATACACCGGACCCGGCGACCGCCACTCCAAAAAGTGAACAGAAACCAATTATTAATTTAAACTTATTTATTTAAAATGGATTTTAAATACAAAACAGTAGCAGAGATTAATGCTATGTCGCCGGACGAACAAGAAAAGTATCTGGCTGACAAAAAGACTCATGAAGACAAAGTTGCAAAAGATCAACTGGACGCTTCTATTGCTGAAGCTTTAAAGCCTATCGTTTCAAACCAGGATAAAGCGGGTCAAGATATGGCTACCGTGATGGAAGATGTAAATGCAATTAAGGAGGCTATGAAATCAAAAGTAGGTCCTGAATTAAAGAATTTCCTTCATACGGTTATCAAAGAGAATCACGAAGAAATTGTAAAGAATTTCAAGGAAAAAGGATCAAAGAAATTCATTATCGAAAAGGTTGCTGCAATGCATATGACAAACAACGGTACAGTTACCAATGTCGCAGGCCTTGAAAACTTCCCTACCGGAACTTTTGAAATGGATAACGATATTGCAATGATCAGAGTTCCTGAGAACTTTATTCTTTCAATTATCCGAAATAACCAAAGATCCAAAGTGCCAGAAATGGTAGTAAAAAAACAACAAGTACCAGGTGAAGGCGCAGTTGCTGTTGTTGCTGAAGGAGGTATTAAGCCTTTAGTTCAGTATAAGTTCCAAAATACAGCCACTAAAAGAAAAAAATACGCTGGTCGTATTGAGTGGACGGAAGAATTTGAAATGGATTTTGAAGCGTTACTGGATGCTATCATTGAAATGTTTGAAAGAGACGTGCTGACAGCATGGCAAGATGGTATCATTGAGACTATCGAAGCTAATGCAACCGCTTATGTTTCTTCATCCTTAGATGATACATTGATCAACCCTGATAACGGGCTTGCAATCATCGCTACTATGCAACAAATTAAAGCGCTTGGATTTATTCCGGATGCTGTTGTAATGAATCCGGTTGATATTGATGCTGCTATCTACACGCAGGATGCAAATGGAAATCTGCAATTGAAACCATACATCGATGCTAACGGAAACAGAATTGGAGGTGTAAGGCTGGTTCCTTCTCTAAAAATGGATGCTGGAACAGCTTTAGTTGGTGAGTTCGGAATTTATAAAGAGATCCACACTGGATTTATCTTCAGAAGAGGTCAGTATGATGATCAATTTATCAAAAACGAATATACAGCCATCGGAGAAGTATTCTCTGTTCTAAATGCTGCACCAGCTCATTATCCTGGTATCGTTAAAGTGAACCTAGCAACAGTAAAAGCAGCGCTTCAAAAACCTGCTGCATAACCTTAAAAATATTATAAAATGTCAGCAAAAATAAAAGAAACGGAGAAAGACAAAAAGATTGAGGGAGAAAAAATTTCTTTCAATTCAGCCGAGGACTATATGGCTATTCAATTGAATGGTCCAGACGGAAAACCTACAGGTCCTGTATATGTTGAGCATAAGCATTTAGCGAAAAGGCTAATTGGGAAGAAGGCTGCAACAGAGGCAAAGGGATCGATTGAAGTCGCCAAATCTCAAACTCAAATCATCGAAGACTAAAAAGTATTATCATGCCACTAATAGACAGTACATATTTCATTGACTCCAATATAGTAGCAAACGTTACGGAGCCGGACCCGGACAAGAAAACCGGTAACGTTCTTAAACTTGATATAGTTAAGGGTGAGCGTGATGTACTGTCTTTTGCCTTTGGAATAGAAATGTGGAATGATTTCAAGCCTTATATTTCCAACGGAATGGACCCATTGACGCCACAGCATTACAAAGACATAATCATCGGTAAATCCTATTTAAAAGATGGAAAAAAGTGCTTTTGGACCGGTCTTATTCAGGAAGAAACAAAGGAAAGTCTTTTAGCGGATTATGTTTATTGTCAATACCATACTGATGATGTCACAACTACAACGGGTATAGGTGAAGCCAAGATTGAAAGTAAAGTCGGAAACAGCACCTCTATGATTCCTAAAATCGTAAAGGTATGGAACAGGTTCATATCAAAACTTCATGGTGGTTTCAGATCTAATCCTGCAGGATTCACAATTGAGGGACGTCCTTATTGGATAATCAAGGGTTGTAGAGATTATTATGGCATTTATCCGAAAGATGGAGAAGTATCATTAATGCAATTCCTGTTTGATAATAAAGAGTCTTACCCTATGCTTGATCATAATTATAGACGTTTTGGAGAATTTAAAAACGAATTCGGAATATGATAAACCATAATAAATTGATGTATCAGGTTCTGGACCGTACAATCATAATAAAATTCCAAGATCGTGACTGGGTTGTCAATTACACAGAAGGAGATCTTTTTGAGCTTGTAGCAAAACTGGAAGATTCAACAACAAAGTACCCTATCATCTGGCTTCAGACAGGATATTCAGTTGAAAGAAGAAAGCAGGAAGGAATTACCAAAATGGTAGGATGCAAGTTTTTTTTGATCACCCTTGGAAGCAAGACAGCCAGGTATGAAAATAGATTTGAAAGCACTTATGATCATATACTTTATCCTTTGCTTAAAAGAATGGATGAGAAGTTTAGAAAAACAAAAGGCCTTACTGCTGCAGATAATGATTCTTACATGGTATTTCCTCTTAATGACATTGCAAAAGATGATAAAGGCAATCCAATTCCAGAATTAACCGCAATCACTGATGTATGGGATGCTGTTCTGTTTGAAACAGATATTACCATTTCAAATGATTGTTTTCCAGATTTAATAATTAAATAAAAAATAAAAATATGCCATTAACAATTAAAAAATGTAGTATTTCAGATATGGTTGCCAGACTTGGCGGTCTATTCTGCGATGAAGAGCAGGTTTATGGATTCCTACTGATGGATAGATCTGTCAGACTTGATCCTGCAACTTTCACTAAAACTGTATTGGATAATTTAATTCAACAGGATAAGATTATTGGAGCTATAAAATTCTTTTCAGCAGAAGATATTGATGTAGATCCAACTTATACCGATTCTTCTACCGGTGAAAGTACCAAGAATACAGACGGAATCAAGAAATGGAACTTTATGTTCAATAAAGGAAACTGTTTCCAGAACGAAATTCAAAAGCTTGACAGAAGTGAAAGATATTCATTCCTTCCGATTTTCAAAAGCGGTTCAATTCTGGGCCAGTTGATGAAAGACGGAAAAATCAAAGGATTCAATGTAAAACTATTCACTGGTGTCAAAAAAATTAAAACAGCTGCAGAAGGCGGTGGTTCAGTATTGAGAGTGGATATTCTTCCAGATGCCATGAAATATTGGCAGGGTCAATCTGCTATTGTAGAAAGTAAAGAAGTTGATTTCAATGAACTAAATCCAGTAACAGGCGTTTCCGTTGATATTACTTCTCCTTTGGTAGCTGCTGCAACATCTACAAAAGTTTTAGTAACAAACCAGTGTGCAGATAGTAGAGTTACAGGCCTTACAGTTCCAGAAAATTGGGGAATGAGAAGAAACGGAACATTGGAGGCTGTGACAGCAGTTGCAGAACTAAATGGTGAATATACTTTCACTCATGCTCCTTTGGTTGCTAATCAGGATATTTCCTTTGAAATTAATGACGCTGGATATTCGGTCTATGTATTAGACACCGACTATTACGCCGGGAAATCTATAACCGAAAAAGTATCAGCGTAATGGAATATGCAGTTGGAATCTATAAGATTGTTCCACCAAAGCCTTTTCCTTCTTTCGAAAAGGCGGTGGAATACATCCAAGAAAAATATCCAGAATTGGATGTTAAGACGATCGAAAAGCATCTAACGCCTAAAATTACCAATAATGGCAACGATAAATCCGGAAACCTTCCTGAAGAGAATTCAGCTGGCATCCAAGATGACACCGAAACTGGTACAGCAGGCGTTAAAAGAGTCAAACCTTCCATTAATAAACCAGGATAACCTATTAAGAGGAAAAACGAGTGACGGGGGCCGAATGCCCCCTTACTCTAAAAAGTATCGCCGGGGAAATGTATTCTATGCTGACTACAAGAATAGGATGAACCCTTTGAACAATCGTAGATGGGATTTAAAGCACTGGTGGAATAAAAAGTATGACGGCTTATTTTATCGTAGTATCAAAGTAAAAATTACGCTAAAAAACGTTCAGTTCTCCACTAACTACAGTCCGGTGTACATGCGAGATATTTACTATATCATTCCAAAACATAGAATTATCGGTATAACAAAACAACAGATGATTGATGCTCAGATCAAAAACAAGCCAAAACTTGAAAGACAGATCCTTGGAATAATAAACGAAGGAAAATTAAAAAAATAATGTGTAACTGCAGTAAACCCATCACAAAAACAGAATGTCAGATTCTCAGGAAATATGTTGAAGACCCGGAAGGCAGAACTTTCATTTACCATGTTTTTGACGGTGAACGAGGTTTAGAAATCGCTCAAGTGCCCAAAGAAATAAACCCAAACCAAATTGCCATTGAAAGAGAATTTATCGGATCTGATGGATTGCCTGAATGGTATTTCGTGCGTGAGCACCCATGTTTATATGAAAAAACTTAGTAAAAATATAAGAATATACCAAGACAGTAAAGAAATCCCCTTTTTGAACTACAAGAGAATAGTACAGACAGGGGATTTTTATTACATGGTAAAAGGATATGAATCTGGTGATTCCATCAATGCAGATGTTGATGTTTTGAAGGCTAAATTTAAGGAGATAGAAGAAGATTATGCTGCTTCGATCAACACCAAAAACTCTGATGTGCTTACCTATGGTGAAGTTGCAATTGTTACAAACGAATTCAACAAGTTTAATATTCTCCTTCTTTTTGTTGAACAGGCTATCAAGGCACAGGAACTTAGAGCAAAATTGCAAGAATTGATTAAGGAAATCGCAGAAGATGATAAAGAATCAGATGCTGAAGAAATTGAAATGCTTATGGCTTTGTCTTCAATGGAACATTCTGAGTTTGATGCTTCAGATATAAAGGATCTTCTTGCTGATTTTAAAGTGCAAAAAAGTGATGATCTATACAAACAAAGGCAATTCCTTCAAAACAGACTTGATAAGCTTAATAACCAGCTTTTAAAACTTAACAGCCAGTTAGAAAAAGTAAAGGAAAATAATATTGAGTCTGATTTTGATATTGAAGAGCAGTTTGTAAGTGTTTGTATTGGTTTGGAAATTCCAGTTGATGATTCAAAAATAACCTTATTCCAGTACGGTTTGATGGTGAAGGCTCTCATTAAAAGAGTTGACGAAATAAATAAAATGAACAGAGATGCCAGATAAATTAGCCATATTGCAAGCTCAAGCTATTATTGCGGAATTAAAAGCGGTTGAATCTGAAGCAAGAAAGCTTAATACTACTTTCAAGGAAACTGTAAAACAAACCGAAAAAATAAATAATGGATTTAATTCTGGAAGATTAAGAGATTATACAGCTTCTTTCAGAGAATTAAATTCCATTACTACTCAATATGTAAATACAGAAAGACAATTAGCTGAATCTTTGGCTAGAACAGCAAATTTAGAACGTCAACAAGCGAGACTTCAAACCGAACAAGCCAGAACCAGAAGAGAACTAGCAGAAGCTAGAAGATCAGAAAGCCGTGAAAGACAACAGTCAGCAAGAGAAGCTGCAGCAGAAGCGAGAGCTAACAGAGAAGCAACCAGTGCTCATGCTCAACTGACAAAACAAACCCGGCAAGCAAGACAGACGGCCCGGGATTATGGTTCCGAAATGGTATTATTGAGAGAAAGGCTCAGACAAGGTACAATTTCTCAACGTGAATACAGAAGCCAAATATCTCAACTTAATAGAGATTTCAGAAGTACAACGAATGAAGCAATACGTCTTGAGAGAGAACTTAGACGTGTAAATCAACAGACATTACCATCCAATCAAAGAAGCGGTGCGTTACAGGGAAGAGTTACGGATATCTTAAAAGGTGTTGTAGGTGCTAGTGCTATCGGTAATATTGCCACCGGAATTGTTGGAATTGCTACAGATGCATATGAGACTGTAAAAGCGTTAGATGCTCAAAATCTAGCGTTAAAAAGCGTGTTTGAGACTGAAGCTCAAATGGCATTTCAGAAAGAATACCTATCTGAATTAACCAACAAATATGGATTAGAGCTGGTATCTACTACAGATGCATATGTGAAGTATTCGGCCGCTGTAAAAGGTACATACCTGGAAGGTGAACAGGCCCGAAAAATATTTGATAGCTTTTCCGGCGCTTCTGCAAAATTAGGATTATCAGCTGAACAATCTACTGGTATATTCAAGGCTTTGGAACAGATGATTTCCAAGGGCAAAATTCAAGCTGAAGAATTACGCGGGCAGTTAGGCGATAGAATGGCAGGTGCATTCAAATTGTTTGCTGATGGTATGGGGGTTTCCACGGCTGAACTGGATAAAATGTTGAAAGCGGGAACGGTTGTAGCAGATAATGTACTACCTCAGGTTGCGGAAAGACTTTCTGAGGTTTACAATTTAGATACTGCAGGAAACATTGACACGATAGCAGCTGCTCAAAACCGTCTAAAAAACGAGTGGACATCTTTCTTAAGTGATTTCACTGATAATAAAGATAATGTAGATTTCCTCGCTGGTAGTATAGATGCATTGTCTTATGCTGTTAAGTTCTTACTGGATATTCTGGTTAAAGATGGATCAGCTGGAAGAGAAATTGTAGGAGGCTTGATTGATATTATAGGCTCGTTGTTTGATGCTTTAGGCACTGTTACTGGTATTACAGAGACCACATCTACCAAGATGGAGAAATTCCAAGCTACATTACAGTTTGTGAGTGCTGATGTAAATATTTTAGCTTCTGCCATTAAATATCTGACAAGTGTTGTTTCAAACTTTTTCTCAACAATGTTTGAGGAGAATGGATGGGATAAGTTTAGCCAGAAAATGGAAAAAAGTGCAGATAGTCTCATAAATTCATACAAAAAGTGGGATAAGCTTACTAATGATGCTGATAGATTATTTTCTGGATTAACTCCAAACGAAAGAGCTATAAGACAAAGAGAGGAAGAGACAAATAGATACAAAAAAGCCTGGGATGATGCAAAAGCGTCTAAGGCAGCATATTTTAATTACCAAGGAAAATATTTCTCCACTTCAACAGGTAGAAATACAGGTAAAAGCCTTGATGAATACATTGATCGGGGTGATAAGCTAGAAAAAAAGACACAAGTTAAAAAAACCGTTTTACCAGGTGACAATAAACCATCAAGACAAAGAGGATCTTCCTTAACAGGTGGTCAAAAAGATTTCCTCATGATTTTAGATGGGGAAAGAAGTACTGAGCTGGCAAATTTAGAACGTGACAGGCTTGCTTTAAAAATTGGTTATGAAGATTATCTTCAGGAAAAAGAAAACATTGCTATCCGATATGATAAAAAACTTCAGGACTTTTTAAAAGGCGCAAACGCCAAAGAGATCAAGTTGAAGGGTGCTTCTTATAAAAAAGCTCTCGATGCAGCCGTGCAATCAAATGAAAAACTTTATAGCGAAAGATCTAAAAACCTAGAAACTAATTTCAATAAAGAAAAGAATATTATTGAAGGTAAGAATAGAGAAATTCAAAAAAACCAAAACATAAGCGATGCCGACCGATTAAGGCAGCAAATTGATATTGATTCCGAACTTATTCAGAAAACAGCTGATTCTTATGAAAAAAGAATCCAGCTGGCGGCCAGTATGGGACAAAGAGTGTTAGAGCTGGAACGTGATAGGGATGAAGAGATTGCTAAAATAGAAGATCAAAGGCTTCAGCGTATGGCTGCTATTCCTGAAGCGATCAGAAGTGAAATCGAATATCAAAGTGAGATTCTTTCTGCAAACAAGGATATTTCTTATGAAAAACAAAGACAATTAATCCTTACCAATAAAAAGCTAAGTGCAGAAGAAAGGTCCTATCAGTTAGCTGTTCTGGATAAGCAAAACGAGATCAAGACTACTGAGCAGGAAATTGAAAAACAGACAAAGCTTAGAGACTCAATAACTAGTCGCCTTCTTAATGAAAAGGCAATTGGTTTACCTGGAACCCCAACGAAGGAAGATATAAAATTACTTGCTGAATATGGTGCTGAAATAGAAAGGTTAACAAATGTAAATATTCAGAATAAGAAAGATCTTGATCTCCTAAACTTTGATAAGATTGCAAAAGGTTTTGAGCCCTTTGTAAATTTGATTTCCAGCGGACTAAACGATCTGGGATTGAATCGGGTTTCGGATCAGTTTACAAAAATGTATCAGAAAATTCTGGATGAAGGAAAGGACTTTTCTTTATCGAATAAGGAAATATTTGAAGCAGCAGGAGCTGTAATTTCTGATTTCGCCCAAATGTTTACCAATGCTCAAAAAGAAAAAACTATTTCTGCTTTAGATGAGCAGCTGAAATATTCCCAAGAAGCAACCGAACAGGAATTAGGTTTCATAAATAGCCGTTTAGAAGCTTTAAATAGTCTTGAAGAGCTTACAGCAGAACAGACGGCCGATAGAAATAGACTAGAAGATGAAGCAAGAGTTTATAAAGATCAGCAAAGACAACGTGAAAAACTTATTGAAACTCAAAAAGCACGAGCCGAACAAAAAGCTGCAGCTCAACAGGCCCTTATTAATGGTGCTTTGGCCGCTACGATGACACTCGCTCAGATGGGATTTATTGCCGGCGCAATTCCGGCCGCCCTCGCTCTTGGTTTTGGTATCGCTCAATCAGTTGCTATTATGTCAAAAGATCCAGTTCCGAAATATTGGAAAGGTAGAACTGGAGGAAAAGCAGAATTCGCAATTACACAAGATCGGGGACGTGAGATTATTGCAGGTGAAGACGGTCGTATTAAATCGTTAGGTTCTGATTCCGGGGATAAAATGACATGGCTTGATAAAGGTGATACTGTTTACACAGCTGATGAAACGAAGCGGATTTTAAAGACTATGGGTCCTTCTGCTAAAATTGGGAATAAGGTTTTTCAAAGAATTGCAAGAGAAAGCATGATTGCCCCGCAAATTTCCATAGTGAATAATTACAGAGA
Source organism: Chryseobacterium sp. 2VB (assembly GCF_005503635.1). NCBI lineage: Bacteria > Pseudomonadati > Bacteroidota > Flavobacteriia > Flavobacteriales > Weeksellaceae > Chryseobacterium > Chryseobacterium sp. 2VB. Next base: position 81,551 of record NZ_SCNC01000017.1, on the reverse strand, counting down.
TAATTCAGACGAACTTTCGCGAAAGATTGGAGAATATCTAGACAGAAAATTAGAGAAATACTCACATCCAACTACTGAAAGAGTTTTTGGGCAGATACTTAGACATAGGGGCGCTAATAATGCTGAACTTGTCGGAGAATATGATTTAAAAACATTAGAAGAAAAATATTACAGATGATACCAATTAACCATATTATAAACGAAAACGGTGTTAAAAATATTTTCAAATTCATAGTACCCTCTGGATCTTTCCAGGGGGAATATGTCATAAATAAACCTGACGGGTGGGATGATGTAGACTCTATTGTCAATATTGATGATGAATTATTGTTTGTGAAAGACTTTATCATTGGTGAAAATACAAAGCTGAAATTCTACCAGTACAGTAACAAAATAGCTTATGATGTACTTTACAACGTAAAAGAAGAACAAGGTACTGACGGCCGGATTATCTTTAAATGGTTAGCCGTTAAAAATGGTGTAGAGTATGATCTGCTACAAGATAATTTCGAGGTGAATATGAATAAGTACAAAAATACACTCGAAAACAATACTTTCGTTATTGATGTGGACCTGATAAAAAGCGAGTCCCAAAATAAGCTATTTAATCGGGATGATGTTACTATAGATTTGTTCGGGACTAAAGATCTTGACGAAAATACTATTACTCCTGTAGAAACATTTCAATTGGGTTACAAGAAGGGAGCTGCAAAACTTTCAAATTTTTATTCATGGGACATTTCACAAGATATATTAAGCATTAAACCAAGTACATCAGGATTCTTTTCTTTTAGTAGATCAGAAGAATATGAGTTTGGTAGTAATACTAATGAATATTGTGGAATAAAGAATGTTAATTTGGGAAGTATTGGAACAGTTACATTTGATCAGGGGCCGTTTGTATCAACGAATATTACTTTAAAATCAATAAAAATTGAAGTAAGCAATATGCAAGTTGTATTTGGTAGATTTAATAGTTCTATTACTATTCCTCCAAATGTTGGTTTATACGCCGTTATTTCCGGGTCAGGATTTTTTTATACACAATTATTGAAAAATTTTACATCACAATCTGGAAATAGTTCTGAAATAAAAATTGACAATGAAATTTTCACATTAAATATAAATGACGTTTCCAATATATCACCTGGGCAAAATTTAAGCTTTTTGTTTTTAACAACAGATATAAATGATCAATTTATAATGACATCGTTAAAAACTAATACCAGTATTGAAATCACTACTAATATGGAATCTCCTATTGTTAAAACTAGCGGGATACGCTTACTTGATGCTATAAAACAGGTAGTAAAAAATTATACAGCATCAGGATTAAGTGTCGTTAGTAATTATTTAGGCTTAGGGGGAATTTATTACAACACATCCGTATCTACAGGTGTATATTTAAGAGGGCTACCGACTATTTATACTGCAGGTCAAAAAATTAAAACATCTTTCAAATCATTGATTACTGAAGGGGCGGCCAAATTATTGGTTTTAGGATTTGATGTCCTTAATGAAAATGTCATAATAGAAGATTTAGGATATTTTTTTAAAGATGTAAAGGTTTTTGATTTATCTGATAAAATATACATGCAAGAAGGGTTTAGTGTAGAACATGATAAAGATGTTGTTTTTAACACCATGCTTTTTGGTTCAAAAAAGTTTTCAAAAAATGTAAAAGATGATATCCAAAACTTTATAACATCGGCAGAATTTACGACCCCAATTAAAAGCATCAAAAATAAATTTGATAAACAAACTGATTTAATTGTTGATGAATATAAGATTCAAGAACTTATAGAAGATAAAAGTTCTTCAACCAATGATAACGATGATGATTTGGTTATGATTGATATGGTTAATGAAACAGATTATTGGGATTCAGGAGTTTTCCCAAATTGTATACATCAAAATAAAGACAATAAATTAGTTTTAACATGTGCTCAATTGGCCTTCGATACGACATTTATGGAGGTTGGATCAAGCGTTCAAATTACTGAAGGTTATAATTCTGGTACTTGGACTATTTTAAATATAAACAAAGCTGAATTAACTTTAAATAAAACATCAGGAATAGAATCTGGCACAAATGATACTCCAATCAGATATAATATACCATCACTGGTAAAAAATAGATCCATAAGAGATGGATTTACAGAAGATCAATATGTAAGAAATCCTGAAACTTCTACGAATTCACGTCACAATCCAAAATATCATATGGCAAGGTGGTTTCAATGGTTTGGTAGCGGATTAAGAAAAAAGCAAAGTTCAGAGTTATTAAAGGTGACGAACTACAAGAATAACGACAAGGCTCAGATGAAAATAAATTCAACTGATCTTGCCAATGAATTACCTAGTTTAATTACTGTAGGAGCGGATGAAAACTTGGGAAGAATGAGATCTTATAAACAGCCTTTTTTCTCCGGAGAAAAAATTGAAATTTCTTACACCAACGTAACATTCCAAGAGTTCATATCACTGTATGAAAATTGGAGATACGGAATTGAAGGTAATAGATTGGAAAGCCGTGGATATGTAACTTTGAATACTCCGATCGGTATTTATGATGCATATCCGTTTGGTGATGGTGCCTTTTCTCATGATCGTAAAACAAACATTCTTAGTTTCAAAGGTAAAATAAAAGGAAAATCCGTAGCTAATCCAGTTCTTGTATCTGTTGTGCAGGACAACAAAAATACAGTCACATTACATTGGGATTATGCAGAAGAATATGTAAATACTATTATTGATGTTCAATATTCACTTGATGGAATCAACTGGATAACACTTCGTCAATACGGAAGTACAAAAGAAGGTGTAATTATAGATGATGTTTTTACCAGCATAATTTCAGGGACAGATGTTTATTTCAGAATCATTGTTAATGCCGATGATTTTTACAATAAAATATCGAATACGTTAACTGTAAACTGGCAGTTTAATCCATACATAATATTAGTAAATAATAAAGCGGAAAATGCTGATTGTGGTTACAGCCGATTAGTTATAGATGTCAGGGGAACGGCTAATTTTGAAATTGAATACAGTTACGAATTTTCGCCAGGTGGTGGTAAACTATATGTTACGAATTTGGATGGTACCGGAGGAAATGTAATAATTGAGACCGGGTACGGGCTTCCAGTGTCAGGAACGGAGACTACAACGTTAAATATTAGTGGTAATACAGGACGTTTGTTCATGGAGTTATTAAATTCTGATAAAACGGAAAATTTACAGCCTTTGAATTGCAAATTTGGGAATGATATTTATACTGTATTTGCCAACTTGCTTGTAAAATTTACTGATACAATCACAAATACATCAAAAGAATTTGATTTGATGACCTTAACAGACAAGAAGTACACGAATTATTCTCCGTCGGAATAAGTCGTTGTAAATCAAATTGTATACTTATACTTGACAATACCATAATGCAGCCAGCATAATTTTGTTTTATGCACATGTTCTGGTATCATAGCCCGGTAAGATTCTATAAAACTCTCGAAGAGTTAGAAGATATGACAAACCCGCAAAACGCACAGTATTACGGGCACGTTAAACCATATCCTTTGGAAGTAAATTCTTATCACAGATATCTGATACCAAATTACCAGAATGAAGTTACAACGCAGGAGTTAAGTTTGTTTTTGGTTGGTGATGATGAAGTTCAAATACCGTGTGAGTTTGGTATAAGTGATGGAAAGCTTTTCCGTATTACCTTTATTTCTTTCGATGAAATACAGGGACACTTTGAAATAAGAGATTCTTCCGGAACAGCTATTTTTTATTCAAATTGTGTGAGGTTTGTTGATAGCACAGACTATGATGGAAGAAAATTCATAAGAATTGCAACACAATGCAACTACAACAGAAATCTTTTCTCTTATGCTGATGAACAACATGACTGGATGATCACAACTCTTCCGGCTTATTGTATGGGTGAATTTGATATTGATGAAGATATTAAGTCTTCGAAAACTAGCAATTTAGGCTCTACTATTATAAATGCAGCATGGACTGAAGAGAATGTTTCATACAAGATCCGAGCTGAAGGAGATAACAATATTCTCTCATTTATAGCAGTTCACTCCACAAACCAAGATTTATATATTGATGGAACCAAAAGAACCCGGAAGGAAAAACCAGAAATAACCGACTTCACCAATGAGATTACAATGAAGTTTGCAAATGTAAAAGACGAAAACGGATTGAATATCATTATGGATGAAAGACAAATTTTCGCTGATGTATTCAAATATGCATTAGGAAATAAAGAGAAAACAAAAGTGTATGTATACAATACTAACAAAGCAATAAAAACAAGATAATGGAAAATTTAATTCCAATACCATTCATTGAAGTAGAACCAATTGATGGATTACCAGAAAAAACTTCTCTTGAACCGGGGGGACATATGCTGTATCAAGCTGAAGATGGTAAAGAGTATAGAATTAGTACAGATACGTTTTATCAGATACTGCATAGTATTGCAAAACCTATTTCTCCAACGGATGCGGGGCCTTTTATTGCAAACTCATGGTATAAACCCACTACAAGTAGCGTTGATCCCGGGACAAATTATCCAAATGCAGGAAGCTTGAAAGCCCGTGTAGGATATGATACTCTTTTTTGGTATGATGGAACTAACTGGATTAAAACTGAAGTAGGTTTGCCAAAGGCTGATGATTCAGTAAAAGTAACTTTTACTAGTGTTGTAAAATTTGATCAAAAGAAAAAATATTCGACAATTAATCAAGCTGGAACGATAAATTTCACTTATGACCCATCTGGAGTAACCAAAGAAGCTATTGACAAACGTTACATTGTTTCTGATGGTGTAAGCGATATTAACTTCTCATCATCATTTGATGTCATTGGAGAAATTGACAAAACAAAAAATCAAGAGATCTATTTTACACGTCCAGAATTGGTGGAGTTTAAAATCCCCGCTGTTATTGTTAATGTTGCCAAGTCCGGACAAGTAACCCCTGTTGATTTAGATCCAGATGCACAAATTTACTATGACAAAATTCTTGCTGCAGGGGCTACACTTTCGACAGCAGAAACCAATGCAATGAACAACTTCTATTTGGCGGCCAAAGCAAATGGATATTTTTCAAAGTTAAAAGGTCTTTATTTTGTTCTAGGTAGTAATGCAGCTGCAAAACTACTTAATGGTATTTCTGGTCGACCTGATGCTACACTTGCTTCTGGAACTATTACAGCAGACGGAATCGGGGGCGTATTAGATTCAGGAATGAAACCGTCTGATATATTCAGCTTAACTAGTTTTTCGTACGGCTTACATAACACTACAGCAATATATAGCAATATTCGTAGTATGGGGTGTGGAGTTAGTGCCACGAGCGGAATCACGTTCTTGATAACTGGAACCTCGCCTTCAGGACAATCATTAATTTCTGGACCAAATAGGGATGTTTTTGGACAGATTGCTAATGCTGATTCTTTAGGAGCCTATGTTGTTTCAAGAACGGGAGGTACAACCGCAAAATTATATAAGAATGGATCTGCGATTTTAACGCATTCGGCATCGCAGGGGTCAGCTACATTGCCAAATATAAATTTTGCAATAGGTGGGTACAATGATAATGGAACAATCGCTGATGATACAAGAACTACGAAATGGGCATTTTTAGCTGATGGCTTGTCTGATTCAGAAGCTGCAGCAATAACTACTGATTTTAATACATTAATGTCAGCAATTGGAAGATAATGGCAGCAATAGGTACAATTTATAGTAAAAACAGCTTTACAGATCTAACTGAATTTGATCTAAAAGGTAACTGGGAGATTTCAGCAGGGAAACTAATTTCTTCCGGCGGAAACTCTATTTTACAATATAGATATGCCTCTGCATTAGATAATTTTTTATGGAAAATTCGTACGAACTCTGCAGCACTTAATGTTCAATTATATGGTATTCGTTCCGATAATAATATCAGAACAACTTTTAGTGTTGAATCGGGGAAGGCAAAATGGAATTATGCTTATAATAATACGTCAGGGCTATCATCGTCAGCGATTTCAATAGGCCCTAGTGACGTTTTAGAATATCAAATTACCAAAAATCAATGGACCATCTCCTTTACGGTAAAAAATATTACCACCGGAACTGAAACAACGGTTACTGCACCAGTTGCTGTAACTATACATAAGTTGAGATTATGGTCCGCATCTGCATTAGAAGTAATTAGTTTAATCAAGACATCAGATCAGGAATATCAGCCTCTTAATTTGTTGGTTGGAGATTCTATTGCATATGGAAGCAGTGCAACGACATCAAGCCTTAGATGGGGAACCATTGCAGGTTTTCAAGTGGAAGGAAGTCCGGGAGACACAAGTTCAGAAGCTTTACAATTACTTTATGAGATTACGAATATTATTAAACCAAAGCGTGTAATATATGCATTTGGAACCAACGATTTAGATATTGAGGTTTGGAAAACTAATCTACAAGCTTTTAAATCTTCGATTAGCCAAAGAAACATTGTATTTATTCTGATAACGCCTTATGCGAATTCTAACAGAGATATGACGGCATATCAAACTTATATAGCTGCAAATTTCAGTAAATATTTTGATGTTTTTTCGATTACTAAACAGTCTGGAAACTCAAATATGAAGCCGGAATATAATTCTGGGGATAATGTCCACCCAAATAATGCAGGACATCAAGCAATAGGAAATTATGTATTGGCTTCGCCATATTATACATTTACTCCCTTAAATCCGCCAGGTAACAACTCACTAATAGCAAGTATATTAATGCAATGGCATAATTAATTTAAATATGGATTTATTAAGTTTTTCCAAAGAAAATAACCTTTGGCATTCAGATGAACGCCATCAAAAGTATAGCGGGAATCTAATTCACCGTTTTTCAAAAAATGAGAGTTTAAATCAATGTAAGAAATATTGTTTTTAAGGCAATAATTTCTAAGCATAGAATTGTATGTATTTATAGAAGAATTTAGATGTTTTTTATCAAAACCAGTAGGTAAAACAGATTGAACAATTATTATGGTATTAGGACTCACTTTTTCTATTTGGTCACAAATTTTAGAGAAGTTAAAAAAGACAGTCTCAACTTTATTGTTTTCACTGAGATCGTTTAATCCGATCTCTAAGAATATTTTTTTTGGTCTTCCTATAACAATGTTACGGAGTCGAGACAAAACATCAGTTGTTTTATTTCCGGCTATTCCTCTGTTTTTGATGTTCAGGTCATTAAAAATCTCCTGTGTTGGAAAGCCTTCTGTTTTACTGTCGCCGAGAAGTACTATATCCGATTCTTTAATAGGGAAGGAATTCTGTATTTGGATTTTGGCGTTATCCAGGTCCTTTTTATTATATGTAATAGTAACAAGATTTTTGTCTTTTGGTTCTTGCTTGGAACAACAACAAACTAATAATGAGAGTATAAATAATTTTTTCATGCTAAACAAAAATATAAAAAATATTAAAGCAAAAGTATTTATCTAATAATCTATAAAAAATGAAATGGGAAATCCAATAATAAATTTTATCGTTAATAACCTGATTTCGATTCATTCAGGTCCAGCATATAGTAAAGCGTTTTCGGCTTTAAAATTGGCTGCTGTTCCAGCTGTTGGATTATCTATTTCAGAAAGGATAACAGGTTGGTATCTTGAAAGAGAAAGCTTTATAATAATATTGGCCTTCTCTTTAATTGCTGATTTGATTTTAGGTGTTTGGAAGCATTTGGAAAATCATAGTTTTTCCTTTGAAAAAATGCTATGGGGATTTACAAAGAAACTGGCGTTTTCTATCCTTTTTTACTTTTTCTCAGAAGCATTTTTACAGATTTTACAGGATTCTGGATATGAGTCTTTAGCTATAACCGGATTTCTAAGAATTTTACTTTTCGCCTGGCCAGCTGGAAATGTAATGGTCAATATGGGAATTCTTACGGGTGGAAAATTTCCACCATTGTTTGTGCTTAATAGGATTGCAAAGTTCAATAAAACAGGAGATTTAAAAGACTTGAAAAATACAGCAAATGAAACTGAAAATACTGATAATAATACTTCTGAGTAGTTTGTTACTCGGTTGTAGGACAAAGCATAAAACGTCTTTCTATTCCAAGGAAGGACGAACGGAAATTGAACGTTTGAAACTGGATTCAGTTAAAGAAAAAGCGGTAAAAGAGTCAACCAAGAAAGTAACCGATCAGACTGTTAAAAAGAATCTGCAAGATTTTTCCGGGGATATTGTCATAAAAGGAAAATCTGACACTTTAAACCCGCTGGTCTTTCACAATGTAGTCTCTGGTGATACACTTCAAAGTATTGTCATTCGCGGAACCGCTGATTATTACATAAACAATCACTACCGGAAGTCTGCAGAAGATAAACAAGAAAGATCCAGCGAAGAAAAAACAAACATAATTCAGGATCTTGCAAAAACGGCCGTGTCGAAAGAGACTATAAAAAAAGTTGCTGCAGAAGTTGAGAAGAAAACCAATGACATCAAAGCAAAAGGCTTTCAGGCTGGATTGTGGATTGTCCTGGCTGTTTTCGGAGTCGTGGCAATTATAATATTTGGAATTTATAAATACTTAAAAAGAAAATGAAAACATTAACAGAACAAGATTATATAAATGCAGCCAAAGAATTAGGTTGTGAAGTTGCAGCAATAAAGACTGTGAGTGAAGTTGAAGCTCCTAAAGGTGGTTTTCAGGCAGATGGCAGACCGACAATATTATTTGAACGTCATAAGTTCCATGAATTCACTAAAGGAAAATACAGTAAAGAGTTTCCGGATATATCAAATGAACGTCCGGGAGGATATACAAAGGAAAATGAACATGCCAGACTTGACAAAGCTGCAAAATTAAATAGAACTGCAGCTTTAAAATCTGCTTCATGGGGAAAATTCCAGATTATGGGTTTTAATCATAGTTTGGTTGGTTTCCCTGTTCTGCAAGATTTTATCAATGCCATGTATAAAAGTGAAGGGGAACAGCTAAAAGCCTTTGTAAAATTCATTAAAGCAAATAAGCTGGATGATGAATTAAGAGATAAAAGATGGTCCGATTTCGCCCGCATATATAATGGTAGAAATTATCATATAAATGCTTATGATGAGAAAATGGCAGCTGCATATAAAAAGTATTCAAAATAAAATTTGTTACAAATTGTATCATTAAAATTTTGATATAGATACAAATTGTCTCAAATTTGAAACATGGAAATAAGAGGTGAAGTAGTAAGCATATCAGACACAAAAGTTGTAGTAAAATCTAACCTTTACGGTAAGACAAAAGATTTTGATATTTTTTTGACTCCCAAAAAGAAACAGCTACTCACAGAACATATTGTAATAGTACGATCTATTGTTGCGTTCGCTGTAGCTCCTGAGTTTATAGAACTACGTGGTGAAAAGCTATGTAAGTTGTGGTTATACTATATTATTTTTCCTACGAGAATAGTCCAGGGGAAACGCAAAAAAGATGACTTCAGGGAGGGTCCTACCATTGGTGAACTCAGATTGGGAAAAGATAAAAAAGCGTAGTTTTTAGCTACGCTCCAATGTGTCAACAATTATTTCTTTCAAATCTTTGTTTTTTCTATTTTTTCTACCTACTGCATATTTACCAGTTGTCGTGTCAGTTGTATGGTTTGCCATTCTTTGCGCTGGGGCTTCCAGATCTTTCAATCTGTCGTCGTGCATCTCATCAAGAATATCAAGAAATAAGTGTTTGTGAGTATAGAAGTCAGCTGTCACTTTTAAAATATTACCTTCAGAGTCCATTATATCATCAGAATCTTTTACATGCCTTTTCCAGCGTCTTGAAATTTGTTTTGCGCTTATCGGCTTTTCTCCTGGAACCAAGCCGGCGGAAAATAAATAATCATCATCATCCTGGCATTCAGATAAAATCTCTCTCCAATATGGAATCGCAGCCCTTAATATAATTTTCTTTTCCCAGGTATATTGTTTTCCTTTCTTTATTAAAACCTGATATTCCTGATTATCCAAATCAACGTGTTTTTTCTGGATATGCATAAATTCTGTTGATCTACCTGCAGCATAAAAAAATATTTTTCCATACCTGAAGAATGTGTAACATTTTGTTTGAAGATACTTATGAACGCAAATCATATCTTCTATAGTAAGCACCTCTCTGATTTTTATCTCTTCTACCCTCTTTTCAACATCATTTACAGGGTTTTCTTTGCCAGTACAACCATATTGCTTCAATTCTTTAAAAAGTGACTGCAAGTGGCTTCTTGAATGATTAAAAACACTATCTGTAAGATTCAAATAATCAAGGATTGTTTTAATATGCCAGGTTTCCACATCTCCAATCAATAGTTTCATAAAACCGACTTCAATAAGTATTTTATCAATATCATTAACCAGCCTTAATACATCGTTAGAATATCCGGTACTCCATTTTTTGGACTTATTTTGATGGGCTATTTTGAGAGCCTCAATAATAGGAAGTTTAGGATGCAGCTTAACAACTTTTTTAGTCATGTATTGATGCGTAATAGGATTATAGTTCCTATTATCCAACATGTCTTCCATGATATCCTTTTGAAGTTCTGCTTCTTCCTTCAAATAGGCAAGATCATCACTTGAAAATTTCTTCACAAACTGAAATCCGTTAGGATATTTATCTGTTTGTGTAGGATCGTGAAAAATACACTTCACTCTCCATTGTCGAGGAAATTTAGATTTTTTTGTGAATTTTTTATAGCCCGCTGGACTTATAAATACACTGGTTCTTGAACAACCATTTAAAAGATTTTTTTTCATGATGTAGTAAAAGTTACCCGAAAAGTTACCCTTCAGACTTTTTCTACTCATGTTAAAGCTGTATAAAACTCGGAAAACCTAATGTGGCAAATGGTTTTCCGAGTAGTGGTCCCACCTGGGCTCGAACCAGGGACCACCTGATTATGAGTCAGGTGCTCTAACCAACTGAGCTATAGGACCTCAAAACTTGGTTAAATTTTGTGTTTGCAAAAATAGTAAAATTTCTTTCACTACAAAATTTTTTATTGCTTTTCTTGGCAAAGTTCTACCAGCACGCCGTTGGTAGACTTCGGATGAAGGAATACAACTAATTTGTTATCAGCACCTTCTTTCGGTTCTTCAGAGATAAACTGAAATCCTTCTTTTTTTAATCTTTTTACTTCCTCTAGGATATTTTCAACCCCAAATGCGAGATGATGGATGCCCTCTCCCTTTTTATCAATAAATTTAGAGATCGGACTTTCAGGATTACTGGCTTCCAGAAGTTCAATTTTACTTTCTCCTGTTTCGTAAAAAGAAGTCACCACACCTTCTCTTTCCACCGTTTCTTTTTTATAGGATTCTTTTCCTAATAGTTTTGTAAAAAGTTCATCAGAAACGCCTAAAGACTTTACGGCAATACCAATATGTTCTAGCTTCATAAATAGTAATCAATATAATTAAATCGTAAATTTGATACTACAGTTGAATTTCAAAGTATCAATTCAAACAAAAGTACTAAATTTGCAGAAATTATGGAAAGTAACAGACAAAGAAAAGTAGCACAGATCATTCAGGAAGACTTCGCGGAGCTTTTCCGCAAACAGGCTGCAGAAAGCAAACAGAGCATATTGGTATCTGTTTCGGATGTAAAAGTAACTGCCGACTTAGGAATTGCCAAAATTTATTTAAGCATTTTTCCACAGGAGTTCCGTACCGCTGTGATGAAGGAGATTGAAGAAAACAAACCTCAATACAGAAATTTCATTGGCCAGAAAATGGCAAAGCAGGTGCGTATTATTCCACAACTTAACTTTTACCTGGATACCGCTCTTGATGATGTTGAAAGACTGGAAAGAGAATTAAGAGGCGAAGGCGACAATCCTGTTTTATAGATCTTGAAGAATATTGCATTTTACATAGCATCCAGATACCTTTTGGCTAAAAAAGGAAGTACTGCCGTTACGTTCATTACGTGGCTGGCCGTGGGTGCCATGACGGTTGCTGTGGCTGCAATGTTCGTCATTATTTCGGTATTTTCAGGACTTGAAGACCTGAATAAAGACCTCATTTCCAATCTTCATGCTGATCTTACTTTAAAAAGCACTTCCGGAAAAACAATTAAAAATCTGGATAATGTCACAAAAACTCTCACCAGCAACAAAGAAATCAGCAGTTTCTCCCGTGTTATTGAAGAAAAAGTATACATCAGCTTCAACGGAAAGGGTGACATTGCCTATTTAAGAGGTGTAGATTCTGCCTATGTGAAGGTAAATCCTATCAATAAAGAAGTATTCTACGGAACGTATCCAAGTTTCAGATACTCCAATGAGGTATTGATGGAGAACAGTCTGGATAACAGACTATCAATTCCTGTAGATTCTTCCAATCATTATGCAACAGTCTTCATGCCCAAACCGGGAACAGGGATTATTACCAAGGAAGAAGACATCTATAATAAAAGAGATATTCTGGTAACGGGTGTTTTCCCCGGAAAAGACCAGCTGGACAATTATATCGTTTCTCCTATTGAGCTTACGGAAGAATTGCTTAGTCTTCCTAAAAATTCGGCTTACCAGATTGTTATTAAATTGAAAAATCCGGAAAATGCAGATGCAGTAAAACAAAGTCTGCTTTCTTCACTCGGAAAAAATATTGAGATCAAAACCAAGGAAGAAGAGAATGCTGCTTTCTGGAAAATGATCAACACTGAAAAGCTTTTTATTTACCTGATCTTTGCATTGGTCATCTTTATTACCACCTTTAATCTTGCCGGAGCAATTATCATCCTTCAGCTTGATAAAAAAGAGCAGGCAAAATCATTGATATCACTCGGCTTCCCTTTAAGCCACTTAAGAATGACCTATTTCTACACCGGACTCCTGATTGTTATTTCCGGAGTAATTACCGGATTAATTCTTGGAACAGCACTTTGCTATTTCCAGCTTTACACAGAATTCTTCAGAGCCAATGAGGTTCTGCCATTCCCGGTAAAAATTGTAGGAAAGAACTATCTTATTGTAGCCCTTACGGCTTCCTTATTTGGAATCACTATTTCTTGGTTCTTTTCAAAAATCAGCAAAGAATATATTACTAAAAACTAATATTTTAAGTATATATATTACACACAATTAATATACTTGGGTTTCATTTTTTCGTACCTTTACGCCCCAATTTTAAAAAATGAAACAAATTTTATCTTTTTTTCTTTTAAGCGTGACATTTATAAGCGCTTTGGCACAGGCTCCGGCTGGATATTATAACCAATCACCGACCTTAACAGGTGCAGCTCTGAAAACAGCTCTGAAAACTATTATCAGCAACGGACATATAGACAATGGCTATGGAGGTTTATGGACTGGCTATGCCAATACTGACCGTGATTATTTTTATGAAAATGATGGAACTATTCTGGATATTTATTCTGAAAATCCAAATGGGCCAGATCAATATAATTTCACCTTGGGGACCAGTCAGTGCGGATCTGCCGGATATTCTAATGAAGGTGACTGCTACAACAGAGAGCACGTTGTTCCTCAAAGTTTGTTCAACAATGCCTCCCCAATGGTAGCTGACATTCATTTTATCCGTGCTACAGACGGAAAAGTAAACGGAATGAGATCCAACTACCCTTTCGGAATTGTAGGAACCCCTTCTTTCACCTCTAAAAACGGATCAAAACTAGGCACATCTGTATCTGCAGGATATGCAGGTACCGTATTTGAACCCATTGATGCTTTCAAAGGAGATATCGCAAGAATGATTCTTTATTTCGTAACAAGATATGAGGATAAACTTCCTAATTTCACTACTGGTGATATGCTTGGCAACACCGCATTTCCGGGATTACAGCCCTGGGCACTTAATCAATATTTAGCATGGAATGCAATGGATCCGGTATCGCCGGAAGAAATTGCCAGAAACAATGCTTCTTATACCTATCAGGGAAACAGAAACCCTTTCATTGATCACCCTGAATATGTTACCCAGATCTGGGGAGCTCCGGTTATTGACAGCCAGGCCCCTACAGCAGCAACCAATCTTGTTGCCAGCAATCCAACTTCAAACTCTATTGCTTTAAGCTGGACAGCTGCAACAGATAATGTAGGAGTAACGTCTTACCAGATTTACGCCAACGGAACATTAAAAGCTACTGTTTCAGGAACAACAACATCTACTATTGTTTCAGGATTATCCCCGCTTACTCAATATACATTCTATATCATTGCTAAAGATGCTTTCTCAAACTCTTCTCCACAAAGTACAACCGCTACAGAAACCACTCTTGACACACCTGCCGGAGGAGGAAGCTGCGGAACTGAAAATTTTGAAATGATCACCGGTCCTGTAAATACATACATGACAGTAAACTGGACCAATAATGGAATTTCATGGACTGCTACAGACGCAAGAGTTGACCAGACCATCAATAATAAAGCTATTACCATAAAAAATGGAACTTTAACAAGTTCAACTTTCTCAGGTGGAGTTCAGAGTTTAACATTAACAACTCAATTGAAATTCTCCGGAAGCGCAGGATACTTCAATGTTCTTGTAAACGACGTCAATGTAGGAACTATTCCTTACAGTAATGTTGTTACTACAACTACCATTAATAATATAAATGTAAGCGGAAATGCTGTCATTAAACTGACCAATTCTTCTCTTACCAACAGAGTTGCTCTGGATGACCTAAGCTGGACATGTTTCGGAACTACTTTGGCTACTACCGAAAACCAAAATGATAAATCAGCGTTTACCATCTACCCTAACCCGGTAAGAAATAATGAATTATTTGTAAAAGGAGAAAACCTTAGCAAAATTTCAAAAGCTGACATCTATGATCTTTCCGGAAAATTAATTGAAACGATTGCCAACCCTTTCAGACATTCAAATAGGATCAGCCTTAAAGGTTTGCTTAAAGGAACTTACATTCTGAAAACAGATAATTTCTCTACTAAATTTATCGTAGATTAATTATTAAAAAATATTTCAAATTAAAAGACTGGATTTATCCGGTCTTTTTTTTACTTTTGATAGATGGATTCCAATAAAAAATTAGGATTGATAGGACGAAACATTTCCTATTCTTTTTCTAAAAAATTCTTCGAAAACAAGTTCCAAAAGCTCATGCTGAAGAACTTCTCCTACGATATTTTTGATCTGAACGAAATTAATGAAGTAGAAAAACTTTTTACGTCTCCGGACCTGTTAGGATTCAATGTAACGATTCCCTACAAAGAAAAAATAATGGATTATCTGGATGAATTAAGTGATGAAGCGGAGAAAATAGGCGCCGTAAACTGCGTTCTTATTCAGGATGGTAAGAAAACAGGCTATAATACAGATGCATTCGGTTTTGAAAAGACGCTTCTTTTGCACAGAAAATCGTCACAGGATAAAGCTTTGATTTTAGGAAACGGAGGAGCTGCAAAAGCCGTAAAATATGCATTGGATAAACACAGTATTCCTTCAGTCACCATTTCCAGAAGTACGGAAATCAATTTTGAAAATCTTGATCAGGAAACTGTTGCCGACCATAAAATTATCATTCAGTGTACGCCGGTAGGTACTTTCCCGAATGTGAAAGACTGTCTTAATTTTCCTTTTGACGGGCTTTCTTCAGATCATTTGGTTATCGACCTGATTTACAATCCCAACTACACCCAATTCATCATCAATGCCTCTGAAAAAGGAGCAAAAACCGTGAATGGCTACTATATGCTTGAACAGCAAGCAGAAAAAGCCTGGGAAATTTGGAATTTTCAAAAAAAATAACATAAATTAGTACTTTAATTGGCCTTACAGCTATATTTAAAGGATATTAACGCCACTCACATAAAAGATTTGCTATGACTACAGAAAACAATCTTTCTGAAAACGAAGAAAAGAAAAATCCTAACGAAGTATCTCAGGACACATCAGAAAACACGGTTTCTCATGATGCAAACCACCATGACGATGATACAGAACACCTGGATGAACATGAAGAAGAAATTTCCCTTGCCGATGCTTTAAAGGAAATGGAAAAAATCATCAACACTCCCAATGCCGGTGAGAATTTCAAAAGATTCAATCAGCTGAAGGAAAAAGCAAGTCATTATATCCATGATGAAGTGGAAGATAAAAAGCATGAATATGTAGAAGCCGGAAATCCTGTTGAAAATTTCAGCTATGAACATCCATCTCAGGCAAAGTATTCTGCATTGGTTAATATCTTCAAGGAAAAACATGATGACTTCCAGAAAGGACAGGAAGAAGAACAAAAGAAGAATCTGGACCACCGCCAAAGTATTATCGAAAGACTTAAAAATCTATACACAAGCTCAGAACCGGGAATCAATCTTTTCAAATCTATTCGTGAGATTAAAGAAGACTGGTCAAAAGCCGGACAGGTTGCCAAGTCTGAATTCAAGATTCTTAATAATAATTATTTCCACCATCTGAATCAGTTTTATCAGATGCTGGATCTGAATAAAGAATTTCTGGAACAGGAATACAGCCACAACCTGGAAAAGAGAGAACATATCATTGCCCGTGCCAAAGAGCTTGAAAATGAGCCTGTAATTCAGAAAGCGTTAAACGAGCTTCAATATCTTCACAAACTCTGGAAAGAAGAAGCAGAGCCTGTTGCTGAAGAGTTCCGCGAAAAAACATGGGAGGAATTCAAAGAAATTTCCAACAAAATTCACGAAAGAAAGTCTGAACTTTCCGCATCCATTGAAAAAGAGCAGGCTGTGAACCTTGAAAAGAAGAATGAGATCATCGCTGAAATCAAGAAACTGTCTGAACCTTCGGAAACGCCCAACCACAACTACTGGCAGAATGCCATTAAAAGAGTGGAAGATCTGCGTTCTGAATTCTTAAAAACAGGAAGTGTTCCAAGAAAACTTTCCAACCAAAACTGGAATGACTTCAAAACGACACTAAGAGGTTTCAATACAACGAAAAACAACTATTATAAATCGTTGAAAGGTTCTCAGCAAGCGAATCTTGAAGAAAAATTAAAACTGATCCAGACCGCACAGGACAATATGAATAATGAGGAATGGGATATTGCTGTTCCGTTATTTAAAAAACTTCAGGAAGACTGGAAAAAAATCGGCCACGTTCCAAAGAGCATGACCAATAAAATATGGGATGAATTCCGTGACGCCTGTAATGCATTCTTCAACAATTACAGAGAGAAGAGCAATACTTCTACCGACAACTGGAAGGAAAACTATAAAAACAAAAAAGCACTTCTTGATGAACTGAAAGAAGTTTCCAATGAAGAGGGAAGCATCGAAAGAATTGAGCAGATCAAGACTTCATGGAATAACATCGGAAAAGTTCCGAGAGACAAAATTTCAATCAACTCTGAATTCAACAAAACATTGAGAGAGAAATTGAAAATAAACAAGATCAACGAGCTTGAGCTGAAAGAAGAAGGTTTATCGGAAAATCAGCTTACCGACAAAGCAAGAAAGATCAAAAATCAAATCTCTGATCTTGAGGCAGAAATCGTAAAACTGGAAAACAACCTTTCTTTCTTCAACAAACCGTCGAGAGAAAACCCTCTGTTGAAAGATACTTATAACACGATTGATGAGAAAAAAGCTCATCTTGAAACATTAAAACAAAATCTCCACAGCATTATCAGCGGAGAATAATACATAACAAAATGAATAAAGGCGGAGCAAAGCAATTTGTCTTCGCTTTTTCTTTTTATAAAACATGAACAACGACGAATTTTATATTAAAAGATGTATCGAACTGGCTCAAAAAGCTCTCGGCAACACCTATCCCAATCCTCTTGTAGGAAGCGTTATAGTGCACAATGGGGAAATTATAGGTGAAGGATATCATCATAAGGCGGGAGAAAACCACGCAGAAATCAATGCCATCAATTCCGTTAAAAATAAAGATCTGATCCCGGAATCAACGATCTATGTATCACTCGAACCGTGCGCCCATTATGGCAAGACACCGCCTTGTGCTTTAAAGATTAAAGAACTGGGCTTTAAAAAAGTGGTGATTGGTGCTATGGATTCTCATGACAAAGTGAACGGCAAGGGAAAAAAAATCATTCAGGATGCTGGAATTGAAGCCGTATCAGGAATTCTTGAAAAAGAATGCATTGAACTGAACAAAAGATTTTTCACCTACCACGAAAAGAAAAGACCCTATATCATTTTAAAATGGGCAGAATCCGGTGATGGTTTTCTTGATAAAGATTTTAAACCGACTGCTGTTTCAAACTCGTTAGTGAATCAGTTTGTTCATCAGTTAAGAGCTGACGAGCATGCCATTTTAGTAGGAACTCAAACTGCATTCAATGACAATCCAAGTCTTACCGTAAGAAATGCAGAAGGAGTAAACCCTGTCCGGATTTTAATTGATTTTGATCTAAAAGTTCCTGCCAGCTTCAATATTTATAACAATGAAGCAAGAACATTGGTTTTAAATTCTGTGAAAGAAGGTATTGAAGGACATATTCAATTCATTAAAATCAACAAGGCTGATTTTCTGGCTGAACTCATGATGGCATTGTATAAAGAACAGATACAGTCAGTTATTATCGAGGGCGGCCGTTTTACGCTGCAGGAATTTATTAATGCAGGTCTCTGGGATGAAGCAATAGTGATAAAAAATGAAAATCTTATCCTTGAAAATGGTACAAAAGCCCCTGAATTCAATTATACACCTACTAAAGTTGAAAACTTCAGAGATAATACGATCTCATTTTTCAAACAAAAATAAAATAAAAGCCGTCTAAACTGACGGCTTAATTTATGATCATGGTGCAGAATCGTAAAGCATTTAATATTTTTGCATCAACAAAGCAGGAACCTCCAATGACGTTTGAATATAAAACCATAGAAAAACCCATAGAAAATACTCTTTTAAAAGAAAAAGGGAGCAAATTCATCGGATTTGCTTTCCCGGTAACCAATGAAAAAGAATTAAAGAGTGCGCTGGAAAAGATCAGAGAAGAACATCCGAAAGCTACTCATCACTGCTATGCCTTCAGAATGGGATTAAATGGTGAAAATTACCGTGCCAATGATGATGGTGAGCCTTCCGGAAGTGCAGGTTTACCAATTTACAACCAGCTTCTGGCTAATGAAATCACGAATGTGCTTGTCATTGTTGTCCGTTATTACGGGGGAACCAAATTAGGGGTTTCAGGATTGGTAAAAACCTATAAAGAATCGGCAAAGATCACATTGGAAGAAGCCAGCATCATTACCAGAGAACTGGAAATAGAAGTAGAGATCAGGTTCAACTTCAATCAGCAGAACACGATTTTCACCTTGCTTTCAAAATTTGATGCTAAAGTTTTGAACTTCGATGCGAATGAAAACTGTATTCTTACCGCCTCACTGAAACTGGCACAAAAAGAAAGCATCTCAGAAAAGCTTTCCGAGATGCAATATGTTTCATTTGAATTTAATGATTAATCCCTTCTTCCTCCAAGAAGCAAAGATGCCCAGTAAAGAAGTTGTGCCAGAGAGCCTAAGGCTGCCACCACGTAAGTTCTTGCTGCCCATTTCAAACTATCCTGTACTCCAACAAATTCTTCTGCAGTTACAGTTCCCGTGTCTTTAAGCCACTTCATTGCCCTGTTACTCGCATCGTATTCTACAGGAAGCGTTACAAAAGCAAAAAGAGTGGTCATCGCAAACATTGCTACTCCGATAGCAAGAACAGTCGTATTTCCATTTGGGTTTTCAATTGTTCTTGATGCCGCCATTACTGCGATACCTGCAATAAGAACAAACTGCATCAGATTAGAACTAATATTTACAATCGGAACCAGTTTTGAACGTAAATTCAGCATAGAATATCCTACCGCATGCTGCACTGCATGCCCACACTCGTGAGCTGCTACTGCCGCGGCCGCTGCGTTTCTCTGCATATAAACACCCTCAGAAAGGTTCACTGTTTTATCTGCCGGATTATAGTGGTCCGTCAACTGCCCGGGTACTGATATGACCTGAACATCATTTATCCCGTTATCTCTCAACATCTTTTCCGCTACTTCTTTGCCTGAAAGGCCATTTCGAAGGTGTACATTGGAATAATATTCAAATTTCGATTTCAATCTGGACGAAACCCACCAGCTCACCAACATTGAAATACCAATAATGATATAATAACCCACCATTTTATATAAATTTTGTGTTTAATTTTACCCATAATCAAATAAAAACTGTGCCAAAGTATACGATATTATTATTTATATTTGTCCTTTAATTCCTCTCAAAAAACATGTCTACAGTTTCAATTATTGAAGTAAAAACAGCGGGTCAGCTCAAGCAATTCGTAAAGTTTCCGATGGATTTGTATAAAAACAATCCCTACTATGTTCCGTCTTTTATCAATGACGAAATCAACATCTGGAATGCTGATGAAAATCCTGCGCTTCAATATTCTGAGGCAAAACAGTATCTGGCCTATAAGAATGATAAGATCGTTGGAAGAATTGCCGTTCTGATCAATCATAAGGAAGAGAGAGAATTAGGAATTAAAAAAGTTCGTTTCGGATGGATCGACTTTATTGATGATGCTGAAGTTTCAAAGGCATTGATTCAAAAAGCAGTTGATTACGCTAAAGAAAAAAGTATTGACAAAATTGAAGGGCCTATGGGCTTCACCAATCTTGACAAAGCAGGAATGCTGGTAAAAGGTTTCGACCAGCTTGCAACCATGATTGGAATTTACAACCATGCGTATTATCCTCAGCATCTTGAAAACCTGGGTTTAACCAAAGAAAAAGAATGGGTAGAATTTGAAATCATTTTCCCTGAAACCTTGCCGGAAAAAATCCACAAGTTCAATCAGCTTATTTCTGAAAAGTACAAACTGAAAGTTTTAAAATTCAAAACGAAAGAAGAGATTATTCAGTATGTGGATCCTATGTTTGATCTTCTGGATGAGACTTATAAACATCTTTCCACATATACCCCTATTTCGGATGAACAGCGCAAAACCTACAAAGAGAAATATTTCAAACTTATTGATAAAGATTTCATTGTTTGTATTGCTGATGAACACAACAATCTGATCTCATTCGCCATTACAATGCCCTCTTATTCCAAGGCGTTGCAGAAGTCCGGCGGAAAACTGCTTCCATTCGGCTGGTGGCATTTTTTACAGGCAGGAAAGAAAAATGACAGAGCCAATTTTTACCTGATCGGTATTCACCCTGATTATCAGAGAAGAGGGGTCACTTCTATTATTTTCAAAGAAATCTGGGATATTTTCAGAAAAAAAGGAGTAAAATACCTTGAAACCAACCCGGAACTCGAAGAAAACAAAAGCATTCAGCTGCTATGGCAGGATTATAATCCGGTGAATCATAAAAGAAGAAGAACCTATTCAATGGAAATCAAATAATTGATACCGTCTTTTTACGATATAAATTTATCACCTAAACTTTGAATTTTATGAAACCGCAGCTCATTATATTTGCTATTTTAATTGCTGGATTTATCAGTTATAATATCTTTTTCCAGTCACCTGATGACAAAACAAACACCGTGATCAATATTCTTTTTGCGAGTATTCTTTTTGGTTACATTTCTTTTATGGCTTATACTCTTCTGAAAAAAATGAAAAAATAAGACCATAAAACAGTAGCAGCACTGGTTTGTCATGTAAGCTCTTTCGGGTATTAAATAAATTCAAAATATTCCAAATGCAGGGAAAGAGAGTCCGTCTTTCCACAGATACTACAAAAAATGGGGAAAAACACACCAAAAAAATAATCATAAAAAGCTAATTTTTATTGATTCTAAATTACCGGTTTAACTCATTTTCATCCTACTTTTAAGCTGATAAATTTCATGCTTTCTTGTTTATTCGCTAAATTTGCAAATTGAGATAATAATGCAAAAATGAATTTACCTGAAAGTTATATTCCAATCCTTATCCAGGCTGGTGTAGCAGTAGGATTTGTAGCAGTTTCTTTGCTTGGGGCACATTTCTTGGGGCCACAGCAGAAAAAAGGAAACTCTGTAAAAAACCAAAGCTGGGAATGTGGGGTTCCTGTAGAAGGAAATGCCAGAACACCGTTTTCTATCAAGTACTTCCTGACTGCGGTATTGTTCGTACTATTCGATATTGAAATCGTATTCTTTTATCCTTATGCTGTCAGCTTCAGAGAATTCGGTATGGAAGGATTCCTTGCCGTACTTACATTCGTTGCGATATTCTTCGTAGCGTTTTTCTATGTCTGGAAACGCGGTGCGCTGGATTGGGATAAATAAAGTAATTATAAATTTTAATTAAACATTTTAGATGGTGATTTTAAGTTATGCCATTAAGAATTAATTTAAAATCTAAAATTTAAAATCTAAAATCATCTACAAGATGTCAGATAAAAAACCAGTAATAAGAACAGATGCACCTGCTCCCGAAGGCTATGAAGGAGAAGGGTTTTTCGCAACAAAACTGAGCAGTGTAATCGGAATGGCAAGAAAGTTTTCACTTTGGCCGTTACCATTTGCAACCTCTTGTTGTGGTATCGAGTTTATGGCTACCCTGAACCCGACATATGATGCTTCAAGATTTGGTATGGAAAGAAACTCTTTCTCTCCAAGACAGGCAGATATGCTGATGGTTTGCGGAACTATATCAAAGAAATTGGGACCTGTCCTGAAAGAAGTGTACACTCAGATGGCTGAGCCGAAATGGGTGGTAGCAGTTGGAGCTTGTGCTTCCAGCGGTGGTATTTTTGATACGTATTCTGTACTTCAGGGAATTGATAAAATTATTCCGGTAGACGTTTACGTTCCCGGATGCCCTCCAAGACCTGAGCAGATCATTGAAGGTGTAATGCAGGTACAGGCTCTTGCAGAAAGCGAAAGCATCAGAAGAAGAGACATGCCTGAATATCAGAAATTATTAGATTCTTACAACATAAGCAACTAAACGGAAATGACAAACGAATTTGTATTAGAAGCAATCACAAGAGAATTTCCGGAATCTGTTATTTCAAGTTCAGAACCTTATGGGATGCTGACGATTGAAGTGAAGAAAGAAGATATTAAGAAAATCATTCACTATCTGAAAGATTCATCTCTGGAATTTAATTTCCTTACGGATATCTGCGGTATTCACTATCCTGAATTCCCTGAAAAGGAAATTGGCGTTGTATACCATTTGCATAATATGATGGCCAATTTCAGATTACGTCTGAAAATCTTTATGTCCAGAGAAAATATTGAAGTAGACTCTCTTGTAGATCTGTATGTAGGAGCCAACTGGATGGAAAGAGAAACGTTTGATTTTTATGGGATTAAATTTAAAGGACACCCGGATCTGAGACCTATCCTGAATATGGAAGACCTGGGATACCACCCAATGTTGAAGGAATATCGCCTTGAAGACGGTACAAGAACCGACAAGAACGATAGTATGTTCGGAAGATAAAAAAGCGAATGGCCAATGGCAGCTAGCCAATAGCCAGAAGCAAATAGCTAAAAGCAATCATTATGAAAGATAACTCATTATCTAATATACTAAACCAGTACGAAAGTAAGGAACAGATTGACGGACAATTATATACCCTGAATCTGGGACCTACCCACCCTGCTACGCACGGGATTTTCCAGAATATCTTAACGATGGACGGAGAGAGAATCCTTCATGCTGAGCAAACCGTAGGATATATCCACAGAGCATTTGAGAAAATTTCCGAAAGAAGAAACTATTCTCAGATCACTACCCTTACGGACCGTATGAATTACTGTTCTGCACCAATCAATAACTTAGGCTGGCACATGACAGTAGAAAAACTGATTGGCGTAGAAGTTCCAAAACGTGTAGACTATATGCGTGTTATCCTGATGGAGCTTGCCAGAATCGGTGACCACCTGATCTGTAACGGGGTAACCGGGATGGACTCAGGAGCTATTACAGGTCTTACTTATATGTTCATCGAAAGAGAACGTATTTATGATATGTACGAACAGATCTGCGGAGCCAGAATGACTACCAATATGGGAAGAATCGGAGGATTTGAAAGAGATTTCACTCCTAAATTCCATGAGCTGATCAAGGATTTCTTAAAAACATTCCCGCCAAGATTCAAAGAATTCTGTACTTTATTAGAAAGAAACAGGATTTTCATGGACAGAACCATCGGTACAGGAGCTATTTCTGCCGAAAGAGCTTTAAGCTACGGTTTCACAGGTCCGAACTTACGTGCAGCAGGTGTAGATTACGATGTACGAGTTGCACAGCCTTATTCTTCATACCAGGATTTCGACTTCATTATTCCGGTAGGAACTTCAGGAGACACTTACGACCGTTTCATGGTTCGTCAGCAGGAAGTCTGGGAATCAATCAAAATTATCAAACAAGCATACGAAAATCTTCCGGAAGGGCCATTCCATGCGGATGTTCCTGATTTCTATCTTCCTGAAAAGGCAGATGTATACCAGAAAATGGAAGCATTGATCTACCATTTCAAAATCGTAATGGGAGAAACCGATGTACCGAAAGGAGAAGTTTACCATGCTGTAGAAGGTGGAAACGGAGAATTAGGTTTCTATCTTGTGAGTGACGGAGGAAGAAGCCCTTACAGACTTCACTTCAGAAGACCATGCTTCATCTACTATCAGGCATACCCTGAAATGATTACAGGTTCTGTAATTTCAGATGCCATTGTAACAATGTGTAGTATGAATATTATTGCGGGAGAATTAGACGCATAATTAGAATTTAGAAAATAGATGAAAGATAAACGACTTTCATCACTCAATATAAATTGAATTTAGAACACGAATTTCAGAGTCTATTCTCTCTTTTTCTATGTTCTTTAATCTTAGATAAAAAATGAGCGAAACAATAGCTTTTAAACCGGAAAGTTTAGCACAGGTACACAAAATTATCGCAAGATATCCTGAAGGAAGACAGAAATCGGCTCTTCTTCCTGTACTTCACCTGGCACAGAAAGAATTCGGAGGATGGTTAGATGTTCCTGTGATGGATTATGTTGCTGGACTATTAAGTATCCAACCGATCGAAGTATATGAAGTGGCTACTTTCTATACGATGTTCAATATGAAGCCGGTAGGTAAATATGTGCTGGAAGTTTGCAGAACAGGACCTTGTATGGTATGTGGAAGCGAAAAAATCCTGGATCATATCAGAACCAAACTGAACATTAAAGACGGAGAAACTACTGAAGACGGGATGTTCACATTAAAACCTGCTGAATGTCTTGGAGCATGTGGATACGCCCCTATGATGCAGCTGGGGAAATTCTTTCATGAAAATTTAACGATAGAAAAAGTAGATGAAATCCTTGATCTTTGCAGACAGGGACAAGTTGCTTTAGACTAATAGAAATTTTAAATTCTAGATTTTAGATTTTAAATTATTCACTTAACGTTTAATCATAATTAATGCAAGAAGCCAAAAGCCTATTGCAATAAGCAAATAACAATGAGTAAAAAACTTTTACTTAAAGACGCACATATAGAAGGTATCCGCTACTTTGAAACTTACCGCAAACAGGGAGGTTACACAGCTGCTGAAAAAGCCTTGAAAATGACTCCTGACGAAATTCTTGAAGAAGTAAAAGCTTCGGGACTAAGAGGTCGTGGTGGAGCTGGATTCCCAACAGGAATGAAATGGAGCTTTCTGGCTAAGCCTGAAGGTGTTCCAAGGCACCTTGTTGTGAATGCGGATGAATCTGAACCCGGAACGTTCAAAGACAGATATCTGATGGAGTTCCTTCCTCATTTATTGATCGAGGGAATGCTGATTTCTTCTTACTGTTTAGGTTCCAATACTTCTTATATCTATATCCGTGGAGAATATTCGTGGATTCCGGATATCCTTGAAGAAGCTATTGAAGAAGCTAAAGCAGCAGGATTTTTAGGTAAAAATATTTTAGGAACCGGTTTCGATCTTGAAATCTACGTACAGAGAGGGGGTGGAGCATACATTTGTGGTGAAGAAACTGCATTGCTTGAATCCCTTGAAGGAAAAAGAGGTAACCCAAGATTAAAACCACCATTCCCGGCTGTAAAAGGTCTTTGGGAGAGACCAACAGTGGTAAACAACGTTGAATCCATTGCGGCAGTAGTTCCGATCATTGATATTACAGGTGCTGAGTATGCTAAAATCGGGGTGGGAAGATCTACAGGTACGAAATTGATTTCTGCTTGTGGAAATATCAACAAACCGGGTGTATATGAAATTGATATGACGATCACTGTAGAGGAATTCATCTATTCTGATGAATATTGCGGTGGTATTAAAGATGGTAAAAGATTAAAGGCTTGTATTCCTGGAGGAAGTTCTGTTCCGATTGTTCCTGCAAACCTATTGCTGAGAACCGTGAACGGAGAGCCAAGATATATGAACTATGAATCATTGGCAGATGGTGGTTTTGCTACCGGAACCATGATGGGTTCAGGAGGTTTCATCGTTTTGGATGAAGACCAGTGTATTGTAGAACATACCATGACATTGGCAAGATTCTACAATCATGAAAGCTGTGGACAATGTACGCCTTGCCGTGAAGGAACGGGATGGATGTACAAGATTTTAAAGAAAATCGAGAAAGGAGAAGGAAAAATGGAAGATATCGATCTGCTTTGGGATATCCAGAGAAAAATCGAAGGAAATACGATTTGTCCGTTGGGTGATGCAGCAGCTTGGCCAGTTGCAGCAGCGATCCGTCACTTCAGAGATGAATTTGAGTGGCACGTAAAAAACCCAGAGTTGTCTCAGACACAAAATTATGGATTGGCACATTATGCTGACCCTATCCCGGCTGTTGAAAAGAACGCATAAGTAAAAGATGAAAAAATTATTGGTGGTCGGCTTAATGATGTCGAATTTTGTATTTGCACAGAATAAAAAAACTGATACTGCAAATTATAACAGATCTGTTGAAGAGGATTTATCATATTTAGTAAGTGAGAAAGAGCAGATTAAAGCTGAGAGAAAGGAAAAACCTTTACCATTGAGCAAAAAAGGTCAGGTTTTCGTATTTTACGGTTGGAACAGAGCAGCTTACAGCAATTCTGATATCCACTTTACCGGAAATGGATACGACTTTCAACTAAACAATGTAACGGCACAGGACAGACCTACAAAATTTGGAATTGTCTATTTTGATCCAAGCTGGTTTACTGTAACACAGTATAATTTCAGAATAGGATATTTTATTAAAGACAATTTAGCATTGGTACTTGGGATAGACCACATGAAATATGTAATGGATCAGAACCAGACTGTAGGTTTCAAAGGTCATATTTCAGATCCTGAGTATGCAGCAATGGTTCAGAACGGGCAGGTTAATCTTGCAGATGAGAAGTTCCTTACTTTCGAACATACAGACGGGCTTAATTATGAAAACTTAGGTCTTGAGAAATACAAAAATCTTGTTCATAAGAAAAATATAGATTTAGTATGGTCTTATGGAGCCGGAATCGGATTTATGTTTCCGAAAAGTAATGTAAAACTTTTTGGTAACGAAAGAAGTGACCGTTTCCACGTTGCAGGGATGGGAACCGATATCAGATCCAGTCTTAACCTTGTATTCTGGAAAAACTGGATGCTGAGATTAGAAGGAAAAGCCGGTTATATCAATATGTGGGATATTAAAACTACATTAAATAACAAACCGGACAAAGCACGTCAGGATTTTGTTTTCGGACAGGTTCTTGGAGGAATTGGATATACATTTAATACAAAGAAATATAAATAACAAAGCCTATTGCTTAACGCATAAAGCTTAAAGCATATCATATGAGCGAAGAAGTTAAAAAATTCAAAATAACTATAGACGGACAGACTACTGAAGTTTTGCCTGGTACTTCTATTCTGGAAGCTGCAAGACAAATTGGTGGTAAATCTGTACCTCCTGCAATGTGCTACTACAGCAAGTTGGAAACCAGTGGAGGGAGATGTAGAACTTGTCTTGTAGAAGTTTCTAAGGGATCTGAAGCAGATCCTCGTCCTATGCCAAAATTAGTAGCAAGCTGCAGAACTAATGTAATGGACGGTATGGAAGTAAAAAATCTTACTTCTGAGAAAGCTCAGGAAGGAAGAAAAGCCGTTACCGAATTCCTATTGGTAAATCACCCGCTGGACTGCCCTATCTGTGACCAGGCAGGAGAATGTCATCTTCAGGACTTAGGATATGAGCATGGTGTTGAAAATACAAGAACAGAATTCGAAAGAAATACTTACGAAGCTGATGATCTTGGACCGAACATCAAATTAAATATGAACCGTTGTATTCTTTGCGCAAGATGCGTACTGACAGCCAACCAGCTTACAGAAACAAGAGAACATGGTATCCTTTTCAGAGGAGATCACGCTGAAATTTCAACGTATTTAAATAAAGCTTTAGACAATGACTTCATCGGAAACGTTATTGATGTTTGTCCTGTAGGAGCATTAACAGACAGAACAGCCCGTTTTGCAAGCAGAGTATGGTTTACAAAACCAATGAACGCTTCCTGCAAATGTGATAAATGTTCAGGAAAAGCTGTAGTATGGATGAAAGGTGACGAAATTGTGAGAGTTACTGCCAGAAAAGACCAGTGGGGTGAAGTAGAAGAATTCATCTGTGATACATGCCGTTTCGAAAGAAAAGCTTTATCAGATTGGAATATCGAAGGTCCCAGACATATCGACAGACATTCTGTAATTTCATTGAACCACTACGAAAAGCCTAAAGATGAGCTAAGAGTTTTAGATAATCCGATGGCTAAAGAAATCAGTGAAAAAGACGAAAAATAATTAATAAGACATCAGATTTCAGATACCAGACTTCAGACAGCAAATTAAATCTGACATCTAGCATCTGACATCTTAATATCTAAATAAAAATGGATTTACTTACATTTAAACTTATACTTGTACTAGCACTTTTTCTGCTGTCATTGACGATTGCAGCCTACTCTACCTGGGCAGAAAGAAAAGTTGCCTCTATTATGCAGGATAGAATTGGTCCCAACAGAGCCGGACCTTTCGGATTGCTGCAACCTCTTGCTGACGGTGGAAAGTTTTTCTTCAAAGAAGACTTTACGCCTGCCAATGCAGAAAAATTCCTTTTCGTATTAGGACCAGCGCTGGTAATGTTTATTTCATTGATTACAGGAGCTGTGATTCCTTGGGGTAAAAGTTTAAATATTGCAGGTACTTCTTTTGATCTTCAGGTAGCAAACATCGATGTTGGTGTACTTTTCATCATCGGTATGGCTTCCATTGGGGTTTACGGAATTATGATCGGAGGTTGGGCTTCGAACAACAAATATTCATTACTAGGTGCTATCCGTGCTTCTTCTCAGATGATTTCTTATGAATTGGCGATGGGATTAGCACTTCTTTCTATCATTATGATGTCTGGAAGTTTGGATTTAAAAGAAATCACTGAAAGTCAGACTACCGGAAAATTATGGGGCGTTATTCCATGGGTTTCAGGATTAAACTGGAATATTTTCTACCAGCCGATTGCATTCCTTGTTTTCTTTGTAGCTGCTTTGGCAGAAACCAACAGACACCCGTTCGATTTACCTGAGTGTGAATCTGAATTGGTAACTGGATATTCTACAGAATACTCTTCCATGAAATTAGGATTATATATGTTCGGAGAATACGTGAACATGTTTATTTCCAATGCATTCATGGTAGTTCTTTTCTTCGGAGGTTATAACTATCCTGGTATTGAATGGGTAACTCAGAACTGGGGAGAAAATGCTGCAGGGATTTTAAGTATCGTAGCATTCCTTACAAAAACAGTAATCGGAATTCTGATCTTCATGTGGATCAGATGGACACTTCCAAGATTCAGATATGACCAGCTAATGCACTTAGGATGGAAAACATTAATCCCAATGGCATTGGTAAACCTATTAATTACAGGAGCTGTAATTTTAGCGTTCCAGTAAATTTGAGATTTGATGTTTGAAATTTGAGATTCAACGAATTGACTTTAAATTAGTAATTTTAAGAGTAATAATTTCAAATATCAAATACATGGCAACGATAAATAATTTTGAAGATTTAGAAATATGGCAGCAGTCAAGAAGTCTTTGCCAATTGATCCAAAAAGAATGTTTGTTGAATCCAAAATTTCTAAACCACGATAAAAACCAGATTGACAGGTCATCTGCATCAATTATGGATAATATAGCTGAAGGGTTTGAAAGAGAAGGTAATAAAGAATTTATAAACTTTCTTACCATGTCTAAAGGTTCTGCTGGAGAAGTTCGTTCTCAATTAATCAGAGCTTTTGACCGAAATTATTTAGATGAAGAAGTTTTTAATTTTTTAAAAAGCCAAACAATATCTTTGTCTAAACAGCTGTCAGGATTTATAAATTATTTGAAGATGACAGACCACAACGGAAATAAATTTAAAAGAAATAATAATTAATAATTAAAGGTTTGAGAGATAAAATCTTACTAATAAATTTCAAATCTCAAACTTCAAATTTCAAATTATATAATGAAATTAACTAACAGATCAAAAGTTGTTTCCAATAAAGAAATGACCCTTGCTGAAAAAATCTACCTTCCTGCCATCTTTACAGGAATGGGGATTACATTTAAGCATGCTGTAAGAACCGTGATAAAGGGTGCTCCCGCAGTATATTCGTATCCGGAAGTACAGAAGCCAAGAACCACCATCTGGAGAGGCCAGCACGTTTTGAAAAGAGACGAAGAAGGCAGAGAAAGATGTACAGCTTGCGGACTTTGTGCGGTAGCTTGTCCTGCAGAAGCCATTACAATGACTGCTGCTGAAAGAACTAAAGAGGAAAAACATCTTTACAGAGAAGAGAAATACGCTTCAGTATATGAAATCAATATGCTAAGATGTATTTTCTGTGGTATGTGTGAAGAAGCTTGCCCTAAATCTGCCATTTATCTTACCGACAGATTGGTAGACGTGGAAACCAACAGAGGTTCTTTCATTTACGGAAAAGATAAACTAGTTGAAAAAATAAATGAAAGGATTGATATCACCACAAGACAATCCGAGAAACAAAAAAATGCGGTAAAATAATGGATCAGTTTTTATTTTTCTTGGTGGCGTTTTTAGCTGTGGCAAGTGCAGTTTACTTTGTATTTGCAAGAAATCCTCTTTATGCTATTTTGTCATTAATTGTTACGATGTTTTCAATTGCCGGAATGTACATTCTTCTCAATGCACAGTTCCTTGCAATTATCCAGATTATTGTTTACGCAGGTGCTATCATGGTCCTTTTCCTTTACATCTTAATGATGCTTAACCTTAATAAACAAGACGAAAGTAAGAAGAACAATACTTTAAAATTTGTTGGAGTTTTTACAGCATGTCTTTTATTAATTGGAATTTTAGGGGTATTCAGAGGAATTCAGGACCACCACATTGTTGTTGAAAATGTAGACAGAGGGGTTGGTCTTACCAAAAATCTGGGTAGACTTTTGTTTAATGAATATGTTTTACCGTTTGAGCTTGCTTCCATCCTAATTCTGGCAGGTATTGTAGGCGCGGTATTAATCGGTAAAAAAGATTTATAAAATTATGGGAGAAGTAAATACATTTATACAAAGCATCCCTTTGGACTACTTCATCATTCTTTCATCAGTATTATTCTGTCTGGGAGTAATGGGAGTATTGCTTAGAAAAAATGCTATTGTGATTCTGGGCTGTGTAGAGCTTATGCTGAATTCTGTAAACCTTTTATTGGCAGCTTTTTCAGCGTATAAAGGCAACGGCGACGGACAACTTTTAGTTTTCTTCATTATGGTGGTAGCAGCGGCTGAAGTAGCAGTAGGTCTGGCAATTATTGCGATGCTATATAGAAACACCCGTTCTGTAGATGTGAGTATATTTAATAAATTAAGAGGATAAGAATGGAGAATCTAGTATATGCAATAGTACTTTTACCACTTTTAGGGTTTCTTATTAACGGGCTGTTCGGAAAAAATCTTCCAAAAATATTGGTAGGATCTCTGGCTACTGCTGTAGTTTTCGGATCTTTCTGTATTGCAGTAAGCCTTTTCATGAATTTCAATTCTGAAAGCCAGCCTGTCATTGTAAAAGCTTTTGAATGGTTTAGAGTAAACGGAGTTCAGATTAATTTTGGATTCCAGATTGATCAGCTTTCTTTAATGATGGTAATGATCATTACGGGTATCGGTTCACTGATCCACTTATACTCTATCGGATATATGAGTCATGATAAAGGATTCTACAAGTTTTTTACTTATCTGAATCTTTTCATCTTCTCGATGTTACTTTTAGTAATGGGAAGCAACTACCTTATCCTTTTTATCGGATGGGAAGGTGTAGGTCTTTGTTCTTACCTGTTGATCGGATTCTGGTATACCAACGAAGAATATGGTAAAGCAGCAAGAAAAGCTTTCATTATGAACAGAATTGGTGACCTTGCGTTATTGATCGGTATCTTCATGATCGCTTCTCAAACCAATGCTGTAGATTATCTTTCTGTAGCAGAAAACGCTTCAAAATTTGAATTAGACGGAACAGTGATTATCTTTATCACAGCGAGTTTATTCATCGGTGCTACCGGTAAATCTGCTCAGGTTCCATTATATACATGGTTACCGGATGCGATGGCGGGACCAACTCCTGTATCAGCGTTGATCCACGCGGCAACGATGGTAACAGCAGGTATCTATTTGGTAGTAAGATCCAATTTCTTATTTACTTTAGCACCAACTGTACAGGGAGGAATTTTATTCATCGGATTCTTAACGGCTGCTTTGGCAGGGTTCTATGCACTTCGTCAAAACGATATCAAAAAAGTGTTGGCTTATTCTACTGTTTCACAGCTTGGATTCATGTTCATCGCTTTAGGTCTTGGTGCCTATACAACAGCAATGTTCCACGTAATGACACACGCATTCTTTAAAGCGTTATTATTCTTAGGTGCAGGTTCTGTAATCCACGCGATGAGCAACGAACAGGATATGCGTTTTATGGGAGGTCTTAAAAAATATATTCCTCTTACCCACGCTACATTCCTTATCGGAACATTAGCCATCTCAGGTTTCCCTTTATTATCAGGGATGATCTCCAAAGACGAAATTTTAGTAGCAGCTTTCGCTAAAAACCCGATTTACTGGGTAATCTTATTTGTTTTAGCGGCAATGACTGCAACGTATATGTTCAGACTATACTACCTGACATTCCATGGAGAATTCAGAGGTACTGAAGAACAAAAGCACCACTTACACGAAAGTCCGTCAAATATGACATTACCATTGATCGTATTGGCAATTCTTTCTGTAATCGGAGGTTTTATCAACCTGCCACACTTCATCGGTCACGGACATTACGCTAAACTGATGGAATGGTTAAAGCCGGTTCTTACGGAACAAAGCTACAGCCAGATGGAAGCCACTCTTTCAGGAGTACCTTTCAATACTGAAATGATCTTATTAGCAGCTACAGTCTTGATGTTCTTCACTGTATGGTTCATCGTTAGAAATACTTATGTAAGTAAGAAAAAGATGGCTGTTGCAGAGGAAAACTATACCGGATGGGAAAAGCTTTCTGCTAAGAAATTATACGTTGACGAACTTTACAACGCATTGATTGTAAAAACTGTTGAAGGATTAGGACGCGGAGGAAAAATGTTTGATAAGGGTATCTTAGACCGTTTTGTAAACTTTGTAGGTGATGGTGCTGAAGACAGCGGAAAAGCTATGAAGCGTGTACAGAACGGAAATGTAGAGACATATATCCTTATCATGTCTTTAGCGGTGGGAATTATATTAATTGTTAACTTTTTATTACAATAATAATGTCTTGTTTGTTATTAACATTATTACTATTACCTCTAGTAGGTTCGGGATTAGTTTTTGCCTGGAAGAATAATTCCAGCAAATATTTGGCGCTTGGAATTGCATTGGTACAAATGCTCCTTACGTTCTACGTACTTTCGGATTTTGATTTTACTCCGACAGTAGACAGCGTATTGCAGCATGAGATCAATTATCCATGGTCACAATTTATGAAGAGCTCTCTTCACTTCGGTATCGATGGAATGAGCATGCTTCTTTTATTACTGACCAATATTCTTGCTCCAATCATTATTTTATCATCTTTTAACGAAAATGTAAACTATAGAAATACATTCTACGGACTAATTCTATTGATGCAGTTTGGTCTTGTAGGAGTATTCACTTCTTTAGACGGATTGTTATTCTACATTTTCTGGGAAGTAACTTTGATTCCAATTTGGTTCATTGCCGGACTTTGGGGACAAGAGAATAAAAGGTTTGAATTCACTACGAAATTCTTCGTATATACATTCGTGGGATCATTATTTATGTTAGCCGGATTGATTTATGTGTACAACCACTCTGCATCATTCGCTTTAACAGATTTATATAATGCTCAGCTGAATGAAGTACAGCAGACTGTGGTATTCTGGTTTATTTTCTTTGCTTTTGCAGTGAAATTACCGGTATTCCCTTTCCATACCTGGCAGCCTGACACCTATACCTACTCTCCTACTCAGGGATCCATGTTATTATCAGGGATCATGCTGAAGATGGCAGTATATGGTGTAATGCGTTACTTACTTCCAATCACTCCGCTACCAATTGCCGGAATTTCAGGACAGATTGTAATTATCCTTGCCATCGTGGGTATTGTTCACGGAGCTTTGATTGCTATTATCCAGACGGATATGAAGAGAATCATTGCGTATTCTTCTTTCTCTCACGTAGGATTGATGGTAGCGGGAATCTTCGCTTCAGCAGTAGTTACTTTAAGAGGAACTTTCAATGTAGAAGGTGCTGAAGGAGCTTTGGTACAGACATTTGCTCACGGTATCAACGTAGTAGGATTATTCTACTGTTGTGATATTTTATACAAGAGATTTAAATCAAGAGACATCAGACAAATGGGAGGTTTAGCTAAAGTAGCACCTAAGTTTGCTGTATTGTTCCTGATCATTATACTAGGTTCAATGGGAGTTCCATTGACTAATGGATTCATCGGGGAATTTATTTTGTTGAAATCAGTTTATGATTTTAACGGAACAGCAGCAGTCATTGCTGGTCTTACGGTAATTCTTTGTGCGGTGTATTTATTAAGATTCTACGGAAAAGCAATGTTTGGAGAAGGAGATGAAGCCGTTTTAGGTACAGCAAAAGATTTATCAGGCGTAGAATTTTCTGTATTGGCAAGTTTAGCGGTTTTTGTGATTTTACTAGGTATTTTCCCACAACCGGTAATCGACATGGTGAGTAGTTCGGTGAAGTTTATCTACCAATCAATGGTAAGTTAATTTGATATTTTAAGAAATGAGTGTTTTAATTATTGTTTTCCTAACGGCAGTTATTGCGTTATTTTCAGGAGTTTTTGAACAAGGAAAATTCGCAAGATACATTGGGATTTTGGGATTAATCATCGCATTGTACGTAAGTTTTATGCCGGAATGTTCGTTTTTCGACCATTACAAGCATATGTATGAGTACAGTGACAATACCGCATTATTCACTAAAATATCAATCGTAACAACTTTATTGTTATTCTTCCTGGGCGGTTTTGCTTTCAGCAACCACAGAAGCCACCAGTCAGAATTATATGCATTGATGCTATTCGCATTATGTGGAGGGATCATCCTTTTCGGATACCAGAACCTGGTGACGATGTTCTTAGGAGTTGAGATCCTTTCTATTCCATTATATGTAATGGCTGGAGCTAACAAAACTGATCTGAGATCCAACGAAGCTTCTATTAAATATTTCCTTATGGGTGCATTCGCAACAGGTTTCTTACTGTTCGGGATTGCGTTCATCTATGGAAGTGCAGGAAGTTTTGATCTGTACAAAATCCACGACTTTGGAGTAGCAAATGCTGGAAATGTAATGTTCATCTTGGGTGTATTACTGATTCTTTGTGCATTGGCATTTAAGGTAGCTTTAGCTCCTTTCCACATGTGGAGCCCTGATGTTTACGCAGGTTCTCCTTCATTAATCACAGCTTTCATGGCGAGTGTAGTAAAGATCTCAGGATTCTTTGCGCTGTTCAGATTGATGACGCTTGGTTTCGCGGGAGTAACTCACGAATGGATTAATGTTTTAGGTGTATTCTTAATCATTACATTACTTTTGGCAAACGTTATGGGTCTTGCTCAGACGAATGCAAAAAGAATGCTGGCATACTCTTCAGTTTCCCACGCAGGATATATCGGATTGGTATTCTTTGGAATGACAAGCCTTTCTACTTATAACCTTGCCTTCTATCTGTTTGCTTATTCTTTATCTACAGTAGGAGTTTTCATGTGTCTGATCTGGGTAGAGAAATTAAAAAGAGAAACTTCTTTCGGAGCTTTCAAAGGATTGGCAAAAACAGAACCTTTACTGGCGACAGCAGCAACGATCTCAATGCTTTCAATGGCAGGAGTTCCGTTAACAGCTGGTTTCATGGGGAAATTTGCTTTATTCTCCCAAGCGATGAACGGTGCTGCATTCTTAGTACTGGTAGCTGTGTTAGGTTCTGCCCTATCCATTGCTTACTATCTAAGACTGATCATTGCAATGTTCTTCTTTAAAGAATCAACATTCAAATCATCAGAAAAAGTAACTCTTACATACAATATCATTGCAGTAATTGTTATTGCCCTGATCATCATCCTTGGAGTTTTCCCGGATCTATTTGCAAAAATGTTCGGATTGTAAAATCTGAATTTTAAGATATAAAAAGCACAACTCGTCGGTTGTGCTTTTTTATTATCCTTCAAATAATGAATTTCTCATCCCAAAAACTTTAATTTTTATTTATCTATAAATCTATAATCTGTCTGTATAAAAAAACAGTAAAGAATTATAAAATACCTTGCAGAGTTTCCCAAAGCACCTGCAAATTATATACAATAAAATAAAAATTCCACACGATCAATATTCTGCTTTTTTCATAACTTTACTTTAAATTTTTCAGCTCTTGGCTAATCTCTATAAAAAAGACTCTCCCTTTCAGGTTTATATATCATTCAAAAAATATTTGGATGTTCTGGAACATATCCGGTATAATGACAGACTGGAATACAGGGTCAATTATGCAGAGTCCTTACTAGAGAGCACCCGAAATTTTAAAGACCTTAGAGAAGGCTTCCAGGATACAGCCCTTCTTGAAAAATACGAAGACCTCATCAGACTGCTTCTTGCCGACCTTTTCCCGACAGGTCTCACCAGAAACGAAATAAAAGCGGCAAGTATTCCGCTTTCCAACATTACCTTCAACTATACCGAAAGGTTTAAAGATATTCTGAAAGATGCCGGAAAAGACTTTGAAATAGAACTCAGGAATATTTCAGATAACGAATTCTATGTATTTTGCTGCTGTCTGATTCTTCAGAGCTATTTCAAAAAAGATATTAAAAGTACACTTCCGTTTTATTATGACATCCCGAATAAGCAGGGAATCATGAAGCATTATAAAATTACGGTCAATTCAGATTTTACGGAAATTACTCCTACAAAAGATGCCAAAATTCCATCTGATGATATTCTGGATATGCTTTTGGAAAATCTTGATGATTTTAAACTCTGGAAAAAGTATTTCCCTTCACAATCGTGGATACTGAAAGGATTTACCATTATTTCACTGGTAGACTGTACCTCTGAAGTGGCCCTTTCCGATCTGAAATCAAGCATGATTGAAATTGATCCGGAAAATATGAATCCCAATGAAAATCTGACTGAAATTTTCAAATCCTATTTTGATGTTCCAGAATTGAGCTTCGGACTGATGACGTTCAACAAAAAGGAACAGAAACTGGATAAACTTCCGATTTACGAAAGTCTTCTCACAAATCACATTCTTGATTTCTGGATCAATGCATTTGATGAAGAAACCCGCAAGAGTACTTTTAATAATTTAAATCATAATTCAAAGCCTGTAGTTGTTTCCAATGTAAACAACCTGGAAGAGAATGTCAAGATGCTTCCTTCCTTCAGTATTTTAAAGGATAATAATGTGAACAGCTTCATGGTAATTCCTATCATGAAAGACGGCGAGCTCCTTGCCATCATGGAATTCACCTCTCCTATTGCCGGAAGTTTCAATGGTTTAAAGCTTAAAAAACTGGAGTTTTTTACCGATATGGTTCTCTTCTCTCTGAACAGGTTTTACTTTGAGAAAAACTATCAGATAGAAGCCATTATCCAGCGTGAATATACCACGATCCACGACAGTGTGGTCTGGAAGTTCAGAAATGAAGCTGAGAAATATTTTACGGCGTCACTCGGAAAAAAGATATATACTTTAAAACAGATTGCATTCAAAAATCTTACCCCGTTGTTTGGGGTTTCGGATATCCGTTCTTCTTCTGAAAAGCGTTTTAATCTGATGCTGCAGGATCTCAACCAGCAGATTGAATGGCTGAATGAAATTCTGACACTCACCAACTCGGATTCCGAAAAATTTATACTGGCACTGGATGTTTTTGAAAATGAGATCAACAATGAGATCAAAGCGGATACGGAACAGCGTTTTCAGAGATTGTTAAGAGAAGAAATTCATCCTTTTTTACAGGGAAAACTGGAAATTAAAACGTCCAGGGAAATAAAAGCAAAGATCAAAGACTATTTCTCCCACATTTTTACTTCTACGGATCTGTTTTATCATCACAGAAAAAATCTTGATGATTCTATCACGCTTGTTAACCGAAAACTGGCAGATATGCTGGATGAAAGCCAGGTAAAAGCACAGGAAATTTTTCCGCATTATTATGAAAGGTTTAAATCTGACGGTGTGGAACATAATCTATATATTGGTTCTACCATCGCTCCTGAGCTGCACTATACTTCAAAAGTAGTCCACAAACTGAGATACTGGCAATTGAAAACCATCTGTAAAATGGAACTTGAATTTCAGTCGTTCAAAAAGTATCTTCCGGTACCACTTGATATTGCTTCACTGATTTTCGTCTATAATGAAAAAATAGACATCCGTTTCAGAATGGATGAAAAACGTTTTGATGTAGACGGAGCCTACAATTCCTATTACGAGATTATTAAAAAACGTCTGGATAAAGCCCATGTGAAAGATTCTTCAGAACGTATCACCGCTCCCGGAAAAATCACTATTGTCTATTTCGGAATGGAAAATCAGAAGGAATATTTAGATTATATTTCCAAACTCCAGAAAAAAGGGGTTTTACAGCATGACGTAGAATTTTTAAGAGTAGAAGATCTGCAGGGAATCACGGGATTGCTGGCGTTAAGGGTTTCCTTTACACTTCCACAGGAATAAAATGATGCTTCTTTAATCCACAAAATAAGTATCCGGCTTCTTCAGTTCGCCCTGAGGAATTCCTGCCTGCTCAAAAATAGAAAACTCAATCGTACGGCAGATGCTGTTCAACGCAAGATCATTTTCCTCTTCACCAAAAGGCTCTCCAATCTCCCGAATAATAGCATCAAGAGCAATAAAGGTATAACTGATCAGCAGAACGATCAACGGCATCATCCATCCCAACGTATCTACCAGCCCGAAAGGAAGCCAGAAACAATATAAATAAACAGTACGATGCAGCAAAACGCTGTAAGCAAAAGGTAATGGTGTATTGTAAATCCTCTCACATCCGCTGGAAATATTAGAAAACTGATTCAGCTGATGATCCATAGAAGTCATAACAATGGTATCTATATTTCCTTTTTTATTCTGTTCTTTGAGCCAGTCTGCAATAAAACCAAGAATAATATTGGGAATAAATTTCTTGTTCTTCACCTGTTCCAATTGTTCTGGTGAAATCAGTCTCTCAAGATGTTCTGTACCAGATTTATCTCTCAGCTGAAAGTTCAGTGACCATGCAAATGCAGAAATCAGCTTGATGATTTTCTCTTTTTCCTCTTTAGCTTCAGACGAAGAATCGTTTACCAGCGATAGGATCTGTCTTGTAAGGGATCTGGTTTCAATGACCAGTAATCCCCAGAGTTTCCGCCCTTCCCAGAAACGGTCATAGCTTGCAGAATTACAGAATCCCATAAAAAATGGCATGCCAGTCCTATCAATGTAAAAATGGTAGGATTAAGA
The DNA here is from genome assembly GCF_005503635.1 of Chryseobacterium sp. 2VB. NCBI lineage: Bacteria > Pseudomonadati > Bacteroidota > Flavobacteriia > Flavobacteriales > Weeksellaceae > Chryseobacterium > Chryseobacterium sp. 2VB. The sequence continues at coordinate 41,519 of NZ_SCNC01000017.1, read as the reverse complement.
TGCACTTTATAGTCAAAGATTTTTCCTTTGAAAAAGTAAATAGCCAGAGAAAACAGCGTGATAATGGTAAGCTGAACAACAATTTTCTTTAATACGGATCCTCTCCATATAAATAACATTTTCAGTCAATTGGTACGCTGTCTGACGATCATTTGTATGTTTATTAATTAAAGACTAAGAAAAGCCGCCCCGAAAGATAAAACGGAAATAATAATTCCAGCCATAAAAATCTTGTAGGTAATGGATAAAAGCTTATACTTCCTGTTAAGAACTTTCCCGAGATAATACAGATCCTTCACCATTGAGTCATAAATATAATCCCTGTCTTTAATAAGGTCTTTCATGGCATTATTATAATCGTCAAACAACATCTGGTGAAAGTTTCCAAAGAACAATAGGTTTACTTTTCTGTTGGCAATATCCTGAGAAGTAAATGTTGATTTGGTTACATTCGGTTTTGTAGACAGAATCGCAAATATGATCGTCAGTACACTTGACAGCAATAGTATGAAACTTGGAAGAATCAGATGTGAATTTTTAGGAGCATCCAGCTTCGGAACCAGTACGGAAAGGCATACTGAAATAATAATGGCATTTACAGATAAAAGAATATTGGCTTTACTGTCTGCAATATCACTCAGTCTCGTATGATTATTAAGGGTCACCCTGAATAAGGTATCTACACTTCTGTCCGATTTTTCCTTTTCTTTTTTACCTTCTGAAACCTCCTTTTTACTTTCTTTCTTCTCTTCTTCTTTTTCCAGCTTCTTTTCGATTTTTTTGATGTTTTTCTTTTTCAGAGGTTCCCAGTTTTCCTTGGCATAATCCGTGTAAAAAGTATGCTTGTTCTTCAGCATATCCAGATTTCCGGCATTCCATTCTTCATTGGAAAAACATCTTACATTCGTCAGTTCCCATTCTTTTCTCAAAGCATCGGAAATATCACTGTAATCATGACCTGCAAAATGGCTGAAATCGGCATCCTTTACGATTTTTTCCAGTAAATTCTGAGGTTCATAATGAATTTTGGTAGCCAGAATCAGTTTTTCAACGTCTGCAATATAGTTTTCAGGATAATTTTCCTGATGTAAAAAGGTTTTCATCACTTCCACACTTCTTTCCTCATGGTTCAGGGCACATTCTATATACCCCGTATCATGAAACCATAATGCTACGAGTACCTTCTCCTGATCTTCCTCAGAAACAGGAGTATTTTTCATGATTTCCTCAGCCTTATTAACGGTATAGGCAGTATGGATAAAATTATGATAAAAATATACTGAAGATAACTTATCTTTGAATAAGATTTCAACATAATTTTTAGCTTTTTGTAAAATGCTCATCCCTGAAATTTTGTTAATGTAAATTTATGAATTTATCCTTTAAAACTCATCTAAAAAATACTTCTATTGTTCTTAGAACAGTAATGTCCGCAGGAGTCCTTTATTCCTGTGCTACCTATAACGTGCAAAAGGGCAAAAACTTATTTGAAGTAAAAGATTCCGAAATAAAATCCGATAATGATTTTAAACTCTTTCTGATTGGAGATGCAGGAAACGCAGATGAACCTCAGGCACAAAAAACACTGAATTTACTGAAAAGTAAGCTGGATTCTGCCGACAGCAATTCTATGCTGATCTTTCTGGGCGATAATATCTACCCTAATGGTATGCCCAAAGAAACAGATAAAGATTATGCCCTGGCAAAACAAAAACTGGAAAATCAGCTAGCTATCACCAAAAATTTCAAGGGAAAAACATTAGTAATTCCCGGGAACCATGATTGGTACAATGGACTGGAAGGATTGAATACCCAGGAAGGACTTGTTAAAAAATATCTTGATGATAAAAAAGCTTTCCTACCAAAAAACGGCTGCCCGATTGATGATATCAATGTTTCCAAAGATATCAAGCTCATTGCCATCGATACAGAATGGGTAATAGCGAACTGGGATAATTATCCGGGAATCAACAAAAACTGCAACATCAAAACCCGTGAAGATTTTTTCACCGAGTTTAAAGATCTGATCATAAAAAATCAGGGAAAAAAAATAATTGTTGCCCTACATCATCCCATCATCAGCAGCGGAACACATGCAGGTTTTAATTCTGCAAAATCCCATCTTTTTCCTTTAAAGAGTAAAGTTCCTGTTCCTGTAGTGGCAAGTGTCATCAATATATTGAGAAGTTCCTCAGGAGCCAGTCCTGAAGATATTAATAATCAGCATTATGCAGACTTAGCCAACAGACTGAAAAGTATTGTTCAGGATAAGGAAAATATTATTTTCGTGTCCGGACATGATCATAACCTGCAATATCACGAAGATGGAAACCTGAGACAGATTATCAGTGGAGCAGGCTCTAAAACAGATCCCTCTACCATTGTAGAAAAAACAGACTTTTCCTACGGAGGAAGTGGTTTTGCGGTTTTAAATTTCAGAAAAGATGAAAGTACAGATGTTGAGTATTTTTCAACCAAAGATGCACAGCTTCAAAAACTCACTCATATTTCCGTGATTTCCAAACCGGATGTATTCGTCAATAATTTCCCTAATTCTTTTCCACCCACATTTTCTTCCACCATTTACCCGGTAGCGCTTACTGAAAAAAGAAAGTTTTACCGCTGGCTTTGGGGTGATCATTACAGAAGATACTACGGAATTCCTATTGAAGCACCAACAGCTAATCTTTCGGAATTGAACGGAGGATATATTCCTTTCCGGGAAGGTGGAGGAAATCAATCCAACAGTTTACGGTTGAAATCTTCAGACGGACAGGAATTTGTGATGCGTGGAGTGAAAAAAAGTGCGATCCGCTTTCTTAACAATATGGCTTTTCAGAAAAGTACATTAGGAGAAGAACTTGCAGATACATTTCCTGAAAAATTCCTGCTGGATTTTTACACAACCAATCATCCGTTTACCCCTTTTACGATTGGAAACATGTCGGAAAAGCTGGGTATTTTCCATAGTAATCCAAAGCTGTATTACATTCCTAAGCAGCAAGCTTTGGGAAGGTATAATGAAAACTACGGGGACGAAATGTACATGATTGAAGAGCGTTTTTCTTCAGATCCTAAAACATTGGCTTATCTGGATCATGCAAAAGATATCGTTTCTACAGATGATGTACTAAAAAATCTTAACAAAAGCGATAAATATTCTGTTGACAGAGAATCTTATATCAGAGCAAGGTTGTTTGATATGCTTATTGGTGACTGGGACAGACATTCTGACCAGTGGAAATGGGCAGAATATGAAGCAGGTGATAAAGTAATCTATAAACCTATTCCTAAAGACAGGGATCAGGCATTCAGTAAATATGATGGTGCAGCCTTCAGAATCATTATGAATGTTCCTGCCATTCGTCACATGAAAACCTTTACAGAAGATATCAGCAGTGTAAAATGGCTCGCTATGGAACCTTATCCGATGGATCTTGTATTCTTAAAAGGTGCAGACCAGAATGAATGGGAAACCCAGGCAAAATATATTCAGGAGCATCTGACGGATGCGGATATTGATGACGCTTTCCACAATCTTCCGAAAGAAGTGCAGGATGAAACCATCGATGAAATTCAGAGAAAACTGAAAATAAGAAAGACAAAACTACAGAGCTATGCCGCTCAGTATTATGATGTACTGCAGAAAAAAGTTCCTTTGGCAGGAACGGTAAATCCTGATAAGTTTGTCATCACCAAAAACGGACATTCCGTCCTTGTACAGCAATATAAGCTGGGTAAGAATAAAGATCAGAATGAACTTGTTTTTGAAAAAACCTATCATGATTCAAAAACAAAAGAATTATGGATCTACGGACTGGAAGATGATGACACCTATGTAGTAACCGGAAGCGGAAATCCTAAAATGACGATCCGGCTGGTTGGCGGATATAATCATGATACCTACAACGTTGCAGATGGAAGAAAAGTGAAAATCTATGATTTTAAATCTCAGAAAAACACTTACAATTCCGGAAATGCAACCAAAAACATTACGGATGATTATGACATCAACAGCTATAATTATAAGCATCCTAAATATAATTCCGTTGCCGGATATCCAAACCTGGATTACAACCCGGATGACGGTGTGATTGTAGGCGTTCTGGCCAATTACACAGTAAATAATTTTATCCGCGATCCATTTACTCAGAGGCACAGTTTAAAAGCTAATTTTTATACGGCAACTGCAGGATTTAGCCTTACGTACAAAGGTGTATTTAAAAAAGCAATCTCAGGCTGGGATATTAACCTTGATGCATTCTATACGACTCCAAGGTTCTCTCAGAACTTCTTTGGACTTTCCAATGAAAGTGAGTATGATAAGGAAGACACAGAAAGAGAATACAACAGAGCCAGAATTTCCAAGTTCAACTTTGCTCCTTCCATCTCTCAAAAGAGCTGGATGAACCTCAGCCACCAGTTTCAACTGACTTTTGAAGATAATAAAGTACAAAGAAAAGCTGACCGTTTCATCAACCAGTCTCCGGATGTGAGACCTGGCGTATTCAACAGCCAGCAGTTTGTTGGAGCCAACTATACCTTTGGTTATAAAAATGCTGATAATACGGCCTTCCCTACTCTTGGACTGGAATTTATGCTGAATGCAGACTGGAAAGCAACTCTTTCTGATTTTAATAAGAATTTCGTAACGGTAAAAGGAAAACTGGCCATTGACCACAGGATTGATAAAAAAGGGAAATTTGTATTCGCCAATTCCAGCAATGTGATGTGGATCAATAACAATAATTTTGAATTTTATCAGGCTGCAGCTATCGGAGGTAATAATGGAATGAGAGCCTTCAGAAACGAAAGATTCTCAGGAAGATCCTATTTCACCAATAACTCAGAAATCCGATGGGATTTTGGAAGGGTAAGAAATAATATTGCTCCCGCCAACATGGGAATTCTAATAGGATACGATACCGGCCGTGTATGGAATGACGATGAAAATTCCAGAAAATGGCATCAGTCTGTGGGTGCAGGAGTATGGCTGAGTATTGTGGAAATGATGTCTGCAAGATTAAATTATTTCTATGGTTCAGATGGTGGAAGAATTTCTGCCGGGGTGGGAATGAAATTTTAATCTGGTCCATTAAAAAAATTAATTCTCAATTTTGAATGAGTACCACCATCAAACACTCAATATAAAACATTGTTTAACAGTATTTTAAACTATTTTAAATTAAAAATTTGAAAAATTTCAATTTAAATAAAAATTAATAATTCAAATTTTCAACTCACATTTTTTACTGATAAAATAAATATGGCTTTTAAATAAAGGTCATATTTTCAGCTATATAAGTCAAAACCAGACATAGTTTAATATGATTATCAATTCCTTAAAAAATTGACATTTTAAAAACATTTTATATTTGTGGCAACAAAAAATCAACAAATGATGAAAAAAAAACTATTCTATATGGCTTTATTTGTCATGTTCATCCAGTTAAATGCACAGATAGGGATTAAAACATCAACTCCCCAACATACATTGCATGTCAACGGTTCACTTCAGGTTGTTAAAGATCTGAATGTAGGCGGAGACGATAGAACAAAGGGAAATTCCGGAAACAAAGGGGAAGTTTTAATGTCTAACGGAGCAGGGAATGCGCCGGTTTGGAAAACAATTGAGTCAGAAAACTTTCTAAAGGTAGTTTTTGTTGGAAACAAAACAGACATCAGCCCGGCTAGTGGAAGTTATACAGGTACGCATTCTACACCAGTCAATACTCATGAAAGTTATTCACAAACCTATGTCTTTAATGTGAGTAATAAGATTGATAATGCTTATCTAACGTACAATTCTACAACAGGACTTTTCACAGTAGTAAAACCTGGATTTTACAATATTGTTCCTTATGCTACCTACGATCTTAATTTAAATCCATCAGGACAAACTGCAGGAACAGCTAATTCATACATACAAAAAGTTTCCTCTACGCTCACAACATTAGCAGGCATATCTACGGGCCATGGAGAGCGTACAACAGGACTGAATCATAATCTTTCCTCCATTAACTTTTTCAATACGGGAGAATCCTTCAGAATACGCTGCCGTTATACTCAGGATTTCAGATTATCCAGCGGAAATATTCATATCTCATATCTGACTCCATAAACAATACAAACGTCAATCACTTCATTAACATTCATATATTCAAAACCCCACAGATTTCTCTGTGGGGTTTATTCTATCTGCTATTGCAAGGGAAAATATAATAACACCTGGCCATTATTATCGTAATTGTAGGTCCATTTTGATTTGGATATTCCTGGTTGCGGAGGTATACCGGTATCAGGATAATCAGCATATTCAGTCACTGATTCCTTAGCTCTAAAATTATTTTTTGATAAACTCTTTTCATAAAAGTCATCATTAATCAAAAATAATTTTTTAAATGGATTTTTAGCATTGTCAAAATCTGAATACACAGTAGTTGTGAACTGTTTATCCTTACCAGTGGCCTTTTCTAATGTTTCACTTTTAGAAAGATTACTATTTCCATCAAAATAATAGGTTGTAAAAAACTCCTGATAACCACGCTTAGTATATACACTTATTGTATTGGTGCCATACGCATAAGTCCTTGTCATCTCCAGTTCGGCAAAAGTTCCATTCTTATAATACTTTTCAGCCTTAACAGGTCTGTTGTTTTCCATCAGGTAAGAAGTCGTTCTATATCCGGAAGTCATTTCCTGTTCAAGGTAATCTATTTGTACCTTATTGTTTGTATAACTTAACTGAGTAATAACATCAGGATAAAAAAATTGAAAATTTCCGGTTACGAAATAGTTTCTTCCAAGCATTTTCTGTAAACGTCCGTTTTCGTAGAAAAACCGATAGTATTTATCTGGACTCATTAATGCTGTGCGCTGATCCATCAGAAAAATATACCCTTTATCAGGTTGTAAATCTTCAGTTTGATTTTCATTTACAGTTATAGATTCATCATTAGTACTACTGCAAGAGGAAAAACCTAGCACCAACAGGATATACAATATTTTTTTCATAGTTATTTAATCTGCTGCAAAGATAAAGGTTATAGTGAAAAACTATACACATTTCCCCCCTCATCTTTCCCTTTCTCATCTGCGATCATTAATGTTTTATCATCAAAGAATACAATAGCTTCCTTCTGGGAATTATGGTTCAAAGGAATTTTTTGAATTTTAGCAGAATTAAAATCGTTAGCAGTAAATCCGGTAAGCACATGAACATTTTTATGGGTAAGCAACACGATTTTATCTTTTGTGCTGTTGATACTCGCAGAGGTAATAGCAGCATCATTATACCCTCCATCAAGCTTTAATTTTCCTATTAGCTTAGCTTCAAAATCACCCTCTTTGTTAGGAACCTGGAATACAAGAAAGGTTCCGTCAAAACCTTTGCTTCTGTTTTTGGTGAATAAGTAAAAATTGCCATCCATTTCAACAAAACCTTCACAGTCGTACAACAGGTTCGATTTTTTCGGAGGAAATTCTGTCTGCCCCTGATAATGAAATTTTGTAGTCTGAACAACTTTGGTAGCAATTTGTTTGCTGTCTTTCAAATCTGTTTTTAAGATCGCCAGATCCTGTCGGTTATTGTCATTATTTCCAAAATCTCCGATATAAATATTTCCCTGAGAATCGGATATGATGTCTTCCCAGTCTGTATTTTCAGCATTTTCTACCGGTATTTTTGCCAGCATGTCACCTTTATCACTCAGTCCATATATTGCATTTTTATTTCCCTTGTCTTCTATTGCCCAGATGGTTTTCTTATCTTTTGACAAAGTAATTCCGGAAACTTCCTTCAACTTTTTAGGTAAGGTAAACTGGACTTTCAGTTCATCCTCTTTAGCAGGGGAATTCTGAGCTTTTGGATTGCAGCTCAATAAAAGCAAAGCAGGTAAAATAAGGAAACGTAACATATTTAATTTTTATTTTTTTAACTGAATATAAGAAGCATTAATTGTTCCAATCGGCAACTATGAAAGTTTTTTTGCCTGTTCCCAAAGAACATCCATTTCTTCCAGAGACATGTCTGCCAGTTTCAGATCCTGTTCTTCGGCAAGACCTTCCATCTTTTGAAATCTTGAAATAAACTTCAGATTGGTTCTTTCCAATGCAGAATCTGGATTGATTCCTGAAATCCTTGCATAGTTAATCAGAGAGAAGAAAACATCACCCAGCTCTTGTTCTTTTTTATCCAAATCCACTTCAGCATGGAACTCCTGAATTTCCTCATCTACTTTTTTCCATGCGTCTTCAGCATCGTGAAACTCAAAACCGATTCCTTTTACCTTATCCTGAATTCTGTAGGCTTTTACCAAACTTGGCAGACTTTTCGGAACTCCGCCTAAAATAGATTTATTTCCTTCCTTTAATTTTAATTTTTCCCAGTTCTGCTTCACTTCTTCTTCATCTTTCACTTCCGTATCTCCATAAATGTGAGGATGACGGAAGATCAGCTTTTCATTCAGGGAATTGATAACATCTGCAATGTCAAAACTTCCTTTTTCAGAACCTATTTTAGCATAAAAAACAAGGTGAAGCAGGACATCGCCCAGCTCTTTCTTTATTTCCTGTAAATCATTCTGCAAAATGGCATCTGAAAGTTCATACGTCTCTTCAAGGGTAAGATGACGAAGGGATTCTAACGTCTGTTTCTGATCCCATGGACATTTTTCACGCAAATCATCCATAATATCCAGTAATCTTCCGAAGGCCTCCAGTTTCTCTTGTTTCGTATTCATAAATAATGGGAAATTCAATCTTATACAAATGTAAGGGTTATTCGGGCATCATTACAAACGTTGGAAGTAAAAGTTGCAGAGTGCAGAATTTAGGATAGATTTGATATGTAAACCTAACAGGTTTCGAAAACCTGTTAGGTTTGGAATATTAGCACGAAATGATCTGCTGTTTGAAAAAACAAAAAACCTTGTCCGGAATTCCCAGACAAGGTTTTATATTGTTAATTCAAATGAATTATCCTTGTTTTCTGTGTGTACTCTTTGGAGCTGATTTAGCAGCGGAAGTAGCTTTTACTTTTGGAGCTGCTGGCTTTTCTGCTTTTGGAGCTGCTTTTTTAGCTTCTTTTTCAATGCTTACTTCCTCAGCTGGCTCACCATCTAAAGTTTCAGGTTCTGCTTTCACAAAGCTTTCAGGCGTAATATATCCTGCTTTTTGAAGGATGTTGTACCACTGAGCCAATTTCTTGATATCAGAAGAATATACTCTTTCTGTGTCATAGTTTGGAAGAGAAGCCAGCATAAAATCTTTCAGATCTGCATCAGAAGATTTGTGAGAGATTGTTTCCTTATAATCGTTGTTTTTAGCAATATTTTCAAATACTTCAAACAAAGGAACTTCTTTCTCAAATGTAAACATGGCGATATTGTCCAATAAACTTACCTGGCTTGAGTTTCCAATGCTTACTTTTTTCTTTGAGGTAACATCTTCAATGATGAATCCGTTTCTTAATTGAGAAACTAATTTGAAAAGTCCTGGTTTTCCAGAAATTGAAATTATTTTTTCTAACAGCATAATTTTATTTTTTGTAAATTCTGCAATCAGCACTAGCTTTTTGCTTTTTATTATTTCTTTTTAATCCTTGTTAATTATTTTGGAAATCTCATTTTGTAACCGATGTTTACGTCACCCTGAGAAATTTTCGTCAGCTTACCTTTTACCAGTTTCTTCTTCAGAGCACTCAGGTGGTCGGTAAATAAAATCCCTTCAATGTGGTCATATTCATGCTGAATTACGCGGGCTCTAATATCGGAAAAAGTTTCTGTATGTTTCACAAAATTTTCGTCATAATATTCAATAACGATTGTTCCTTTTCTTTTCACATCTTCTCTTACATCCGGAATAGAAAGGCAGCCCTCATTGAACTTCCATTCTTCACCTGATTCTTCAAGAATCTGAGCGTTGATAAATACTTTTTTGAACTCTGCCAACTCATCTTTAATATCTTCATAATCCTCATCTTCTGCAAGAGGCGTCACATCTATTACAAACAGACGGATGTCCAAACCAATCTGTGGCGCTGCAAGACCTATGCCATTTGCGCTGTACATGGTTTCGAACATGTTATCTATCAGTTCCTGTAATTCGGGATAGTCTTTGTCTATATCTTTTCCTACTTTTCTCAAAACAGGATCCCCAAAAGCTCTTATCGGTAATATCATCTTAATCTTTGTTCTAAAAAATTCTGCAATATAATTGTTGCGCTTACTTTATCTATTAATCCTTTTTCCTGCCTCTTTTTCTTGTTTTTTCCACTTTGGGAAATAAAAAAAGAAGCCATTTTGGATGTAAATCTTTCATCGAAACGGTGAACTGCAATATCCGAAAATTCTTTTTTAAACTCTTCTATAAATTTTAAAATATCGGTTTCCACTTCCGAAACATTTCCTTTCAAATCTATGGGAAGTCCAATCACTACTTCATCTACCATATTTTCACTGAAATATTTTTTCAAAAATTCCATTAAAAAGCGGTTCTCCACAGTCTCCAGCCCACTGGCTATAATCTGCATATCATCGGTTGCAGCGATACCACAACGAGCCTTTCCGTAGTCTATTGCAAGGATTTGTCCCATAAGTCTGCAAATTTAGTAAAATTTACTGATTTTATTCATAACGCAGTTTTTTTATGTAAATCATGTTTTATTCCATTATTTTTTTTATAATTTTAATCTTCCAAAAAACAATTATATGAAGAAACTCATCCTCGTTAGACATGCAAAAAGCGACTGGCCGGAGGAAACGGAGGACTTTGACAGACCTTTGGCAGACAAAGGTTTGGAGGATGCTATGCATATGTCCAGATTCCTGAAAAGCAATAATATTTCTATTGATCATTTTGTGTCCAGCCCTGCGGTTCGTGCACTGAATACCTGTAAGATTTTCAATCAGGCTTATCAACTAAACTGTGCTACTGATGAAAAATTGTATAATCCTTCAGAAAGAAGCTTTGAATCTGTAATTTATGATCTGGATGACAACCTGAATTCGGTTGCATTCTTCTCTCACAATAATGGAATTTCCAATTTTGCCAATTCTATTTCTGAGGATATTTTCCATTTCCCCACTTGCGGAGTGGCGGGTTTTGAGGTAGACTGTGATTCCTGGTCAGAGTTCGATGGTGCCAAAAAGAAACTGCTATTCTTTTATGAACCGGGGAAAATATAACTTTACTTCTTTACTTTTTTATGTCTCAATATTGATCCTTCTTTTCTCATGTCAGAAACAGAAGAAAACCTACTATGAATCTATTGCACTGAATGATATAAAACTTTCCTCTTCTCCAAAACCCGGAAGCTGGCGGTATAATCATGAGGAACATTTTCAGACATTTGAAGATTTTCAGAAATTAAAAAAGATAAAACCTGCATCTGGAAAGAACACCATTTATCTTCAGCCCATCGGGCAGTTTGATGAACTTCACAAAAAAGAAATAGCACTTACCCAACACTATTTAAAAATCTATTTTCAGCTGGAAACAAAGGTTCTTCCTGTTTTGCCTAATACTATTTTCCCTGAAAAAGTTAAAAGAATTTCAAAGGAAGGACAGGAACAGGTTCTTGCAGGATATGTACTGGACAGTATTCTGATCAAAAGAAAACCTAAAGATGCTATTGTATTAATGGGTATTACGGAGAAAGACCTTTTTCCATTACCGGAATGGAATTACGTATTCGGACTGGCTTCATATGAGGATGGCGTGGGAGTAACCTCTATATACCGATTTGCAGACGGACAATTAACAGATTCTAATTTTAACAAAAGTCTTTTAAGATTAATAAAAATCAGTTCACACGAGATCGGGCACATGTTTGGAATCAGCCATTGTCTGAATGCCAACTGCGTGATGAACGGAACCAATTCATTATCGGAAACTGATTATCATCTTGCCAGAGCCTGCTCACTCTGCCAAAGAAAACTGAATTCAAGTATCCATTATGATAATAAAAAAAGATTACTTGAACTAAAAAATTTCTTTGAAAAGCAACATCTTAACACAGAACTTACGTTAGCAAATCAGGATCTGAATCTTGTACAATAAACCAACATTCCTGTTACCGACTGCATATTCCCCTCCACCGGAGGGGTGGCAAAAAATTTATTTTTTGACGGGGTGGTTAACTTCCGCTAAAGCCATTATCGTTGTAAACATGAAAAAACGGGCTTCCTTCTTGAAATGGTGTTCGTAACCTTTCAGCTTATGCTCAGGATGATAGTCCGTTCCTATTGAATTATTTCAGTTTTAATTTTCAATAATCATTAAAATGAGTGTTATCTGAATAAATTAGTGGCATTCGTAGTTAACAAACAAAAAAAGAACGGACCCAAGCCCGTTCTCCATAGAATATTTTATAATCTCTATTTTATTTCTTCTTCAAATCCAGATCATCAAAATCAAAACTGAAATCTGTTACATCAGAAATCGCCTTTAATTTTGCAGATTCTACTTTTCCGTTTTCGTCATAGCTGAAAATGATATAGGCATCCGCATCATAGCTTCTGTCATCCCATTTGATAATGAAAGAATTATTGGAATAAGGAAGCAGCTCACCTTTTAACCTTGGAGAGTTTTTGCACGAAATTCTGTAGCTATTTCCCTGTTGTGTAATTTCTACATCACCAAACCATACATCATTGTAAGTTCCTGTAAACTGTTCTGCTTTTGGCTGCTGCGCTTTTTCTTTTTTGAAGGCTTCAGATTTTGCAAAAGCGTCTTTCTTTTGTTTGTTGAATTCGGCTTCCATTTTAGACATTCTTTCGCTATAGGTTTTCAGCCAGTTTCTGTCTGCAACACCAAGATAAGAATCTTTCACGGTATTGGTAATTGTGTTGAAAGCGGCTCCGGACTGTTGGTTCGTCAATACTACAATTCCCAGTTTCATATCGGGAATTAAAGTAAATTGGGTAACTGTTCCGATCAATCCACCGGTATGCTGTACCTGTTTATGTCCTTTCACATCACTCAGAAACCATCCTAAACCGTATCCGTAGAAACTTGTATCATAAGGATTTTTCGCAGCCACCCTATCCGGAATCTGCAGGCTCCAAAGTTGTTGAACATTCTTATCCGAAACCAGTTTTTTCCCATCTTTAGTGGTGAAATTATTTAGGAGACATTCCGCCCACGTGGTCATGTCTTTAATGTTACTCATAATTCCACCTGCAGCATTGCCCGTTTCGTTCCAGTCGTGGGGAACAGCAATTGCTTTTCCGTCTACCGGAGCATGTGCATCAATTTTATTGGCAACAGCCTTTGCTCTGCTGTAGCTTCCGAAACTTGAAGTCATTCCTACAGGTTTCATAATTCGCTGTTCAATAAATTCCGCCCAGCTTAATCCGGAAATTCTGTGGATAACTTCTCCGGCTACAATAAACATGATATTGTTATAATCCAGTTTCGTTCTGAAAGGATTTTCCGGTTTCAGATATCTCACATTGTGCACAATATCATTAACGGTTAAATTTCCTCCTTCCGGAAAAAACATAAGATCTCCCTGTCCAAGTCCTAATCCGGCTCTGTGAGTAACAAGATCCTTGATCGTTACATTTTGAGAAACATAAGGATCATACATTTGAAACTCAGGAATATATTTTGAAACTTTATCATCCCAGTTCAGTTTTCCTTCATCTGCTAAGATGGCTAATGCTGTACAGGTAAAGCCTTTTGAGTTGGAAGCAATCCCTACCAGCGTATTGTCATCCATTGGCTGCTTTGTTGTAAGAGAACGTACCCCAAACCCTTTGGAATAGATCATTTTACCATCTTTCACAATGCCTACCGACATTCCCGGTACATCAAAGGTTTTCAGGGTATTTTGGATCAGTTCATCCAGTTTTTTTTCTTCAACCTGCGCATTGGCTAATCCTACGGTTAAAAGAAAAATGAAAAAAGAAAGTTTCTGTTTCATTGTTTATTTTAATTTTCCCAAATTTACTAAATATTAAGAGATGCTAATTTTAGCGTTGTTAAAACTTTACAATAAATCAGTTGTATTCATGAAAAAGCCTATTTGTATCTGTATTTTCTCTCTTTTCGCTATCATTGGGATCAAAGCCCAGGACAGAACTGCCAATCCTTTGCTTTTGCAAACCTGGAATCTCAGTAAAATGGATACTTATATTTATACTTATGAAAAACAGGATGGTTTTGAAGCAAGAAGAGAAGGAATCAGATTTCAGAAAAACGGAAAAATTACAGGAAATCTGATTAAATCAACCTTAAGATATGATACGCTGGAAGAGCCTGTTACCAAAAAAAATGAAAAGCCGGACCGTTACATCGGAAGCTGGAAAAAAACTTCAGACTCTACAGTAACGTTGGTTTTCCCTTCTAATACTAATATGACCGGCACTTTTGTTATTTCAAAGCTTACGGAGAATCAACTGAAACTGAAAAAGGTTTTCAGTGCGGATATAGAAAAGAAACTGGATTCCATCAGGAAAACAAGAAATATTACCGATTAGGATCTCCTATAAATTGATAAAAGCTTCTTTATATTTGCACTCTTAAAAATGGCAGTACATGACAAAAGTTCTTCTTCTTTCCGATTCCCATTCTTATATTGATGACCGTATCCTGGAATATGCTTCTCAGGCTGACGAAGTATGGCATTGCGGAGATTTCGGAAGTCTGGATGTCATTGAGCAGCTGGAAAAAATAAAACCACTGAAGGGTGTTTACGGAAATATTGATAATGCTAAAATTCAGGCAGAATTTCCGGAAGTGAACCGTTTCTTTTGTGAAAAACTGGAAGTTCTGATGATCCATATCGGGGGTTATCCCGGAAAATATACTCCACTTACGAAAAAGGAAATGGCAGAAAAAGCTCCGAAATTGTTTATTTCAGGCCACTCTCATATTTTGAAAGCGATGTATGATGAGAAAAACAATCTCCTCCATTTGAATCCCGGAGCCTGCGGAAGACAGGGCTGGCATAAAGTGAGAACAATGATGCGCTTTGTGGTGGATGGTGAAGAAATCAGAGATCTTGAAGTGATTGAACTGGGACCGAGAGTGTGAAAGGCGAAAGGGTTTGAGAGTTTGAGGGTTTAAAGGTAAAGGAGTTTGTGTTCATACATTTTACTTTCTACCTTTGCACAAATATTGGTTCATACAAACCTTTAAAAATTATGAAGATCGGCGATAAGGTTTCGGTAGTAGATGAGGATTTAAGCGGGGTAATTACTTCCGTGAAGGGTAATATTGTCGTTTTTAAAGATGAATATGGCTTTACCCATCAATATCCCAAAGAAAAACTGGTTCCGAAAGATGCTGATCTGTATGAAAATATAAGAGTTGTAACAAAAGCGGAACCTAAAAAAATCATTTCCAAGAAACATCAGAAAAATCATTTGGTTTTAGACCTGCATTTTCATAATTTGGTAAAGAATCCCAATGACTATGACAGCTTTGAAAGATTGTTTATACAAAAGGAAAAACTGATTGAAGTCATTGAGTTTTGCAGAAAAAACAACCTGAAGAGACTGGAAATTGTTCACGGAATTGGTGACGGTACTTTACAGAGGATGGTTCGGGACGTATTGGAGAGTCAGGTCAATATTGATTTTTATAATAAGGAAATACTTCACCATCAATCGGGTGCGGTAATGGTAGAATTTCACTAAATTTGCAGGAATTGAAATATGAACGTACTTAATTTACTTTTTACCAAAGACGGATTGATCTGCCAGATTGTTAAAAACAAAAACATTCTGGAGGAAAAGTCTTATTTCGTTACTGAAGAGACACCAGCCAATCTTATTGACCAAAAGCTGGACGAAGTTCTTATTAAGCAGCGCTACGACGAGATCCATGTGATTTCAGCATTGAATCATTTTACCCTGATGCCGGAAGGCTTCTCTGAGCATGAGGTAGGATTTGATCTGATTGCTTTCAACGCTCCGACTGACAGAGAAAAAGAAGAGCTGATGCTTTCGATCAACAAAAAATTCAATATTCAGTTTTATTATACTTTCCCGAAAAACTATTATAAGAAAATAAAAGAGCTGGCATTACCGGTTCATTTTAATTTCTCCGGGGAAAAGTTTCTAAGTTCGATCAATAATAAAACCAGTAAGGAAATTCATATTAATCTGTACCATAACCAGTGTGAATTTTTTGCGATCGATAATAAGAAAATTATTCTTTATAATAACCTGGATGTCAATTCTGAAGTAGATTTCCTTTACTTCATTATGTTTACATTGAGCAAGATAGGTTTCGGAATCAATGAAACCAGTTTTTATGCTTATGGAGAAACTACGGAAAATGAAACGTTTATTTCCGAACTTCAGAAATTTGTTAAAAACCTGAAAATTGTTTTTGACAATATTCCCAACAAAAATTTTATACTTAATTAGGTTACAGGCTGCAGGTAACAGCAATTAAAACACATTCACCTGCCTCCTATAATCTACTACCTAAACCCTAACAACAATATGTTCAGAATCATATCAGGCAAATGGAAAGCCAAGAAAATTGCCGCTCCGAAAAACTTTGAAGTAAGGCCTACTACCGATTTTGCGAAAGAGGCTTTATTCAGTATTCTGGAAAACAAATACGATATGCAGTCGATCTCCGTTCTTGATCTTTTTGCAGGAATTGGCTCTATTACCTTGGAATTTGCTTCCAGAGGATGTCAGAATGTGACTTCTGTGGAAATGAACCCAAAACATACGGCATTTATCAACACTACGGCTTCTGAGCTTGATATGGCACTTCAGATCAATGTGCAGAGAGGAGATGTCTTCGACTGGCTTAAAAAATTCAGAAATAAAAAGGCATTTGAGATTGTTTTTTCTGATGCTCCTTTTGAAATGGAAGAGAAAAAGTATTACGAGCTGATTTCTTTAGTGTTAAATAATAAATATCTGAAAGAAAACGGAGTTCTTATCGTGGAACACCAAAGCCGTATGAAACTGGAACATCCCAACTTAACAGATACCCGAAAATACGGAAACGTAAGTTTCAGTTTTTTTGAACCCAATAAAGAAGATAATCAGGAACTTTAATTCCTGATTATTTTTTTGGAGATAACCGGCGCCTCCTCACCCCATTTTGTTATGGCTTCCAGAACAGGCAATAAAGTTCTTCCAAAGTCTGTTAACTCGTATTCTACCACTAAAGGTGGTTTTTCTGTAAAAACTTTCCGGTCAATAATTCCATCTTCCTCCAATTGCTTTAGCTGTAAACTCAATGTTCTTTCCGTAATGGTAGGAATCGATTTTCTTATTTCATTATAACGCTTAGTTCCTCCGATAAGGTGGTGTAAAATTACTGCTTTCCATTTCCCACCTATAAATTTCATCGTAACGCTGGTACAGCAGGGATAGGATTTATTATCTATTGTATACATTTTTATACTATCATTTTTTACCGTTATTGCAAAGTTAGGAAACTTAAATTAATTTTGTAACTATAAAAATGATAGTATAAAATTATGAACTTTTTAGACCAAATGAAAAACAGGTATACTGTAAAAAAGTATAATCCACAGGGAAAAATCAGTGAAGAGCAAATTGCAGTACTTCAGGAGATTTTAAATTTAAGCCCGTCATCTATTAACAGCCAGCCATGGAATTTTATATTCGTAAATGATCCTGAACTGAAGAAGCAATTGGGGGACAAATCTTATTTTAATAAAGAAAAAGTGTTGGACAGCAGCCACATCATTGTATTTCAGGTGATAAAAAACATAGAAAACTTTGAGAAACAAATAGAGGAAAACCTTCCAGAAGGCCCTGTTAATTATTACCGAACTATGGTAAAACCTAAAGGAGAAGAGGCTATAAAATCATGGCTTGGACATCAGGTATATTTATCATTAGGAGTTCTTTTATCTGCCTGTGCAGCGATGGGAATAGATTCTACTCCGATGGAAGGAATTGAACCTGAAGGTTATGATGCGATCCTGAATAATGAAAAATACGAAACTTTATTTGCTGTAGCCATCGGGGAAAGAGATGAAGCAGATGCAAACCAGCCTAAATTTAATCCAAAGAAAAGACTGGAGGCTGAAAAAGTAATTGTGGAAGCGTAATTTTAAACACAAATTTCACTAATTATTCCACAAAGAACACAAATAAAAAAGTCTGCTTCAATATGAGGCAGACTTTTTATTTATAATACTTTCAATTCTAAGTCAATGGATTTTCCAAAGAACTTCTTTGAAATTTTCTCGAAATTTTTGGTAATATCCGAAAGATAGAAATGATAATTAGGCTTTGAGTTATGATCATGTAAAAGATTATACTTATCAAGAATGATCTTCAGATGATTGGCTACAATATTCGGAGAGTCAATGACACGGACTCTGTTTCCGTAGTACTGTTTAATCTCATCAATTAAAAGAGGATAATGCGTACAGCCAAGAATCAGAGTTTCAATATTTTTTAATTTATTATTACTTAAATAATTATAAATAATAGCATGAGTAATCGGATGATTTTTAAACCCTTCTTCAATAGCAGGCACCAATAAAGGTGTTGCCAGTTCGTCTACTTTGATCCATTTATTATGCTTTCGGATACTCTTTTTGTAGAGCCCTGAATTCACGGTTGCTTTGGTAGCAATTACGCCTACATTATTATGGATTTCATATGATACTTTTTCGGCCACAGGATTAATAACGTCTATGACAGGAACTCTTCCTGCAACAGACTGCATCACTTCATTCAAAGCATTAGCCGTTGCCGTATTACAGGCAATAACAATCGCTTTACAGTTCTGCTCAAGCAGAAAATTGGTGATCTTAGTAGAATATTCAATAATCGCATCTTTGGATTTTTCTCCATAAGGAAGGTGCTTTGTATCTCCAAAATAGATCAGATCTTCGTTAGGAAGAAGTCTCTTGATTTCTTTGGCAACGGTAAGACCTCCTACTCCGCTGTCGAAAATTCCGATAGGCTGGTTGGGTGAAAGATGTGAATAATCTTGTTTTTTTGTTTTCAAATGAGTTGAAATTTTATACAAAAATAGTGAATTTTATGGCATGCTGTATATATACAAACATTATACAATAAACAAATCTGAAGCAATTCCGTCTGCCATAAACCAATGTTTTTCAGGAATTTTTAAATGTTCATTCTCAATGATTAAAATACCTTCCTCCATTTTAGCTTTGATTTCTCTCTGAAAATGTTCTAACAATCTCTCTGAAAATTTAGTTTTTAAACTTTCAAGATCTACTCCCCAGATGGTTCGTAAGCCAATCATAATCATTTCATTAAACTGATCTTCCTGGGAAAGAATTTCTTCTTCTTTGGCAAGAAGTTTATCATTCAGTTTTTTGATGTACTGCTGATTATTGGCGACATTCCAGCTTCGGACATCAAATCCGTTATAGGAATGTGCTGACGGTCCTATTCCAAGATATTCATTGTATTTCCAGTAAGCAGAATTGTGGCGTGAGTAAAAGCCAGGTTTGGCAAAATTGGAAACTTCATAATGTTCAAAACCATGATCTTTTAAAAAGTCGGATAGATAATAGAATTCCCTGTTTTGCTCTTCTTCCCGGGGACTTTTTATTTTCCCTTTGGAGATCCAGTTTTCTAAAGCTGTTTTAGGCTCAACAGTTAATGCATAAGATGAAATATGGGGAACTTCTAAAGCAATTGTTTTATTAAGGTTTTCTTTCCAGATTTCAAGATTGGATGTGGGTGAACCATAGATCAGATCAATACTCAGATTTTCAAAGCCGGAATCCTGTGCCCGCTTGATGGAACTTTCTGCTTCAGAAGCACTGTGAGCTCTATTCATCAGTTTCAGATCTTCTTCAAAGAAGCTTTGTGTACCAATGGACAGTCTGTTTACAGGTGTTCCGGCAAGCTGTTTTAAGAAATTTTTATCCAGATCATCGGGATTGGCTTCCAGAGTAACTTCTATATCTTTTTCAAAACTGAAATATCGTAATACTTCGCCTATTAAAGAACTGATTTCATCCACAGAAAGAATAGAAGGAGTTCCCCCTCCGAAATACAGGGATTTCAGGTTTTTGTTCTGCAATTCATCTTTTCTCAGCAGTATTTCAGTTTTCATGGCACGAAGCATTTCATCCTTGAAATTCAGGGATGTTGAAAAGTGAAAGTTGCAGTAACTGCATTTTTGTTTACAGAACGGAATGTGAATATATATCATAAAAAAAGCTCTGAAAAATTTCAGAGCTCAAATTTATTTAAATTAAATTAATTAGTATCTAAATCCTCTAGCATTAATAAAGTTGTCGAAGTTATATCCAAGACCGATCATGAAGCTGTTTCCTCCATAACTCTGGATATCAGATAATCCAAGGTTATACGTAGCTCCGATCATGAATTTGTTGAATCTTACCTTTACAATTGGAGAGATACTCAGGTCCTGATTGTCAAATCTGTTCTGAACCGTTCTGTAGCTTACCCCGAAAGAGAATGCGTTGATATCGTTAGAGAATGTCGCCATCAGGTTCCAGTCGATCATTCTTGTTGAGTTTGTGTTAAGGTTGATCAATGCTGACGGTGCAATGGTAATATTATCAGCAATGTTCCAGTTGTATCCTAAATTTAAGAAGAATTTAATTGGAGAAGGCTCGTAGTTGTTTACGATAGAGGCATCATTACTTAATGCGATATCATTTACGGAAACACCCCCGAATAATCCTCTGTAGGTAGCAGCCAAACCGAAGTTGGCATACACCATGAAGATGTTGCTTTCTTCACCTCTCAATAATGGGTCACCTCCTTCTTCAGTATTGATTTTTGAATAATCAAAATTCATGTTATAGAAGTTAACACTTGTACCGAAAGAGAACTGGTCTTTTCTGTCTCCTTCACTACTTAGCGGAATAAAATATGAAGCACCAGCCGTGATACCACCTGCAGAGATCGGTCCGTTACTGTCTCTGAACACGGAAATACCAGCACCTACTCTATCAAAGATATTCGCATTGATCCCGATTGACTGTACATTCGGAGAATTACTGAATTTTGAAAATTGTTGTTGATAATTGGCGTTGAGCTGTACGTAATCTGTTTTTCCGTATTGAGCTGGGTTGAACAGGAACTCACCATCCAAAAGATATTGCTGATAGTATGGTAGTGATTCTTGTGCTTTGTATGCATTTGACAAAAGAGCTAAACATACGATAGCATATAGTTTTCTCATAACAAATCTTGATTTCAATTCAACAAATATAAAAAAAATCTCAATATATTTTTAGTTTTCCAAATAATTTCTCCATTTTTTTACAGCATCCGCCATATCTTTGGGCATTGGGCTCTCAAAATATAATTCCTTCTTTGTTGTTGGGTGTATAAATCCAAGGGTATGGGCATGAAGGGCATGTCTTGGCAAAATTTCAAAAACATTTTTAATAAATTGCTTGTATTTGGGAAGATTTACCCCTCTCAAAGGAGTATGCCCCTCATACCTTTCATCATTAAACAAAGTATGGCCGATATGTCTGAAATGCGCTCTGATCTGATGGGTTCTACCCGTTTCCAGCTTACATTCTACCCAGGTCATATATTTGAATCTCTCAAGGACTTTATAATGGGTCACAGCGTGTTTCCCCTGGCTGCCGTCTTCATAAACTGACATCTGCATTCTGTTTTTAGGATGTCTTCCGATGTGGCCTCTGATGGTTCCCTCATCATCCTGCATATTTCCCCACACAAAAGCCCAGTACAGTCTCTTTGTAGTTCTGTTAAAGAACTGTTTGGCAAGGAAGCTCAATGCATATTCATTCTTCGCAATCACCAACAGCCCTGATGTATCTTTATCAATCCTGTGGACAAGGCCTACTCTGTCAAGATCGGATTTCTCTCCGTTCTTTTCAAAATGGAAAGCAAGCGCATTCACCAATGTTCCGTCCCAGTTTCCGAATCCGGGATGTACTACCATTCCTGCTTCTTTATCTACAACTACAAGATCATCATCTTCATAAACAATATTCACCGGAATATCCTGTGGAATAATGACATTTTCTCTTGGAGGGTGCGTAAGCAAAACTGAAATCTGATCTCCCGGTTTCACCCGGTAATTCTGTTTCACCGCAGTTCCGTTCACGATAACATTTCCGGCTCTGCAGGTCTGTGAAATTTTATTCCTTGAAGAATTCTGTCTGTATATTAAAAGGAACTTATCAATTCTTAATGGTTCCTGTTTACTGTCAACAGTGATATTAAGATGTTCATACAAACCTTTATTTTCCTCGTCAATATCGATATTTTCGATACTGTTGGAATCTAATAATTCTTCATCTAAAAAATCTTCGTTATCTTCTGACATTGTTTTATATTTTTTACACAAAAGGCCTCAACATTTTGCAGTTGAAGCCTGTATTTTTGATATTAATCTGATTTTATTCTACGACAACCTTCTTAGCTTTCGGCTTTTGTGAAGGCTGCTGAGTGGTTGTTGCAGCCGGCTTGGCTGTACTTCCTGCTGCAGAGGTAGTGGTGGAAGTTTTAGGCTTCTCTGTACTTTGGGCTGCAGGTTTAGAAGTGGTAGTCTGAGGTTTTGGAGTCTCAGTTTTCGGTACTTCAGGTTTTGGAGTTTCTCTTCTAGGAGCTGGTACTACCGGAGCTTCATAACTTGGCTCACTATGCACTTCTTCATATCGTACCGGAGGAAGTGAAGTATCTACTTTCATACGATAGATAGAATTCAGCTGCTCTACTTTAGCTCTTAATTCGGCAGGAGTCCTCTTACTTGCCCAAAGATCGATCTGCATTCCCTGGTCACGAACATCGCCGGAAGCAGGATCCTGATAATAGATAATATCAGACTCATCTTTACCTCCATCTTCATGCTCTACCAATCCTACTTCAAACATACTTTTGGTAATGACGGCTCTTGCTTCTTTTACTGTAAGTCCTACAACATTAGGAATCGAGATATTTCTCATCGGCCCGGATCCTACTACCACATCAATAGTAGAGAATCTTGGTAAACGGGTACCCGGATTTACCGCATTTCCTTTATATAATATTCTTAAAAGAGCATCTTTCTGAATACTAGGCTCATAAATCGTATCTCCGATTTTAAGGCCTACCTGATCCAGTCTCTGGAATGCAAGTCCCGAATATTTATTGATCACATTCGGCACCGCAATAGGAGCCCATGTTCTCGGATTTACTTTTAGCGTTACCGTTCTTCCGTCTTTTACACGGGAACCTGGCGCAGGATATACCTGCAATACCTGGAATGGTCTGTATTTAGGATCATAATTGGCACTGTCTACTTCATATTCCAGCCCTGTATCATCTAATATTTTAACGGCATCATGCACCGATTTATTTACAATATTGGGAACAGGAATTTCCTGACCGTGATTAGTATGGTACTCCAACCAGCGAAATGTAAGCCATACAAGCCCCACGAAAACACCGATGGCTACAACTAAATTCAGTAAAACTTTCCAATTGAAAAGTGATTTAAGCATACTTAAAAATACTTTAATTATAACCGCAAATATAGCTAATAATTTTAGAATGGACTTTTTATTTAACACAATTCATTTTTGATTTTAAAATTTGCCGATTTCCCGTATTGCATTGCATAAAATGATTAAATTTGCCTTAATTGATACTATATGGTTATGAATAAAAAAAGTGTTGCCGTAGTAATGGGAGGCTATTCCGATGAATATGTTGTTTCCTTAAAAAGCGGACAATTGATTTATGATTCTCTGGACAGAAATCTCTATGATGTATATAAGGTAGTAGTCCTTAAAGATGAATGGTATTTTTTAGGGGAAAATGACACAAAATATGCCATCAACAGAGGAGATTTTTCTGTGACTTTAGATAATGGTGAAAACTTAAAATTTGATGTTTGTTTCAATATCATCCACGGAACCCCGGGAGAAAACGGAATTCTTCAGGCATACTGGGATGCCATAGGCCAAAAATATACAGGCTGCGATTTTTATCAGAGTGCTCTTACTTTCAATAAAAAAGACACTCTTGCCGTATTGTCAAAATACGGAATACCATCTGCTAAAAGTATTTATTTAAGAAAAGGGGAAGACATCAATGTGGATAAAATTGTAGCAGAATTGAATCTTCCATTATTTGTAAAACCTAACCAGTCCGGTTCTTCACTGGGAATTTCAAAAGTAAAGGAAAAATCAGAACTTATTGCTGCCACTGAAATTGCATTCAAGGAAGATAATGAAATTCTGATTGAAAGCTTCCTCGACGGTATGGAAGTTTCCGTAGGCGTTATTGATTTTAAAGGAGAGACTATCGTGCTAGGAATTACAGAAATTGTTCCTACCAATGAATTCTTCGATTACGAGGCAAAATACGAAGGCGCTTCTGAAGAAATTACGCCGGCAAGAATTGACGAAGAGACTACAAAAAGAGTGGAAGAAATCGCCAAAAGGGCTTATAATTCATTAGGAATGAGTGGTTTTTCCAGAAGTGAATACATTCTGATGAACGGAATTCCTTATATGCTTGAAATGAATACCAACCCAGGATTCTCTCCTGCAAGTATTCTCCCTCAACAGGCAAGACATTATGGAATTTCCATCATGGATCTTTGTGGAAATGAAGTTGAAAAAGCACTTAATAAATAATAAGAAGTTAGAGATTAGGTTAGAAGTTAGAGATTGAATACACTTTTAACAAATAATTCACTACTCAAAATCATAACTCGTACAACATGAAAATTGCTGTTTTCCCCGGGTCTTTTGACCCGATTACACTAGGACATTACGACATTATAGAAAGAGCGGCACCGCTATTTGATAAATTAATCATTGCTATAGGACAAAATTCTCAGAAAAAATATATGTTCCCTCTTGAAAAAAGAATGGAATTTATCCAGAACTCTGTAGCAGAATTTCCCAATGTGGAAGTAGATTATTTTGAAGGACTTACCGTTGATTATTGCTTTGAAAAAAACGCACAATACATCATCAGAGGCCTGAGAAACCCGGCTGATTTCGAGTTTGAAAAAGCAATTGCCCATACCAACAGAACTTTAGCCCACAAAAAACTGGAAACCGTATTCTTACTAACTTCTTCAGGAAAATCTTTCATCAGCAGCAGTATTGTAAGAGAGATCCTTAACCATGGAGGTGAATACGAACTGCTGGTTCCTGAATCCGTGAGAGTAGAGCGATAAAAAAATATAATTGATGAGCGATAAATGATAATTGATATAATGGCCAAGAATTTGCTTAAGCAGAAATCATTCATCAATTATCATTTATCAACAATCATTTATAATTATATATGCACGAACAGTTCAATTTTGCAATAGAAGTCCTTGGGACCATTGCCTTTTCCATGTCCGGAAGTTTTGCAGCAATGCAGAAACGGCTGGATCCGTTCGGGGTGCTTATTATTGCATTTGTAACTTCTGTAGGAGGAGGAACTGTAAGAGACCTGCTGCTTGATATCCCTGTTTTCTGGATGCATGATATTCTGATGTGTACCCTGATTCTGGTGACCAGTATTTTTTCAATGATCTTCAAATCTCTTGAGAAAAACTTTAAAGTCACTTTATTTATCTTCGACAGCTTCGGGCTCGGATTATTTACCATAATTGGTGTACAAAAAGGTTTAAATGCAGGAATCCACCCCATGATCTGTATTGCATTAGGAACCATAACCGGCTGTTTTGGTGGTATTATACGGGATATATTACTCAATAGAATTCCATTAATTTTCAGAAAGGAAATTTATGCCACAGCATGTATAGTGGGCGGAGCAGCATTTCTATTGATGACAAGATATACAATGCTTTCCTATACTTTTATACAAATCTTCACTATTTTACTGATCGTTGCGATTCGAACATTTGCTGTAAAATACCATTGGCAGATGCCTAAATTTTATGGCTATGACAATAATTCGGAAATGTAATTTAAAGGTAATTCTGTCCAATATTTTCTGTTAACAATAAATCCCGACAGAATCAAATCCAGCTCCAGTGGGAGCCAACTGTTAATAGAACGTATTGTTTTAAAGTCGTAGCTCCGGAGGAGCGACCTGTTAATTATTTTTAAATAAATCGGACAACAATATTTAAAAGTATTTATTTACCCAAAAGAAACTTTTAATTCTAAAAATAAAAAACAAAAAGTCCTGAAAAATTCAGGACTTTTATAGTATATGTTAGGATGACTAGAAGAATTTTCCTCTGTTTCTCATATTCGGGTTATGCATATGCTTCTGCATGGTTGGCATTTTCAACTGCTCTTTCATCATTTTAATCTGATCGGTCATCATTCCTGCACTGTCCAGTCTTTTTGCTTCTTCCAGTAATTTCTGCCCTTCCTGTTTTCTTCCTTTAGAAATAGCGGCAGCTGCAAGATTTAAAGTAGCCATTGCTCTGTCGTGTTTCATATTCAAACCATATTCCAATGCTTTTTTCATGAAAGGCTCTACTTTCGCAGGGTGATCCTGAGCTTGTGTCAATCCTGATAAATAGTGGAAATATCCATATTGAGTCTTATGAAGCTGTGTTTTATAATCTGTAATTTTAGACAGCCATTCTCCGGCTTTCTCCATATTTTGTTTTCTCAATTGCCAGAATGCCAAAAGAATATATTCATTCTTAAAGAATAGTAAGATGGGAAATGCAGCCAAAAGAAAAACAACAATACCCCATCCCAGATTTCTTGTGAAAATCATCATATAAAGTCCTAACAGGATAAGAAGTGCTGCTACTGCAATTTTTATGTATTTATTCATTATTAAATTTTAGAAGTGCAAAGATAATAAATTTAAGGCTTAAAGTTCAAAAAGTCAATGGTGAATGGTCAATTCGCTGCGCTTGTTAATTTTTTGTACCTGTGAGAAATTCACGATTCACTTTGCGAAGCAAAAATCACTATTGACGCTTATTCTTCTTTTTTAATTTTTTCAAACGTCTGGAAACAGAAATCATAACCGTTCTTTTCATCTTTTTCATGGCAGATTTCGTTGGTCATTTTCCAGATTTTCGGATCTATTTTCGGAAAGAATGTATCAGCCTGAAGATCTGCTTTCACCAACGTCACTTCTAGTCTGTCCACAACATCCATGGTCTGTTCGTAGATATTTCCACCACCGATTACAAAAACGTCTTCATCAATCTTCCTGGCAAATTTCAATGCTTCCTTGATGCTTCCTACAATAAGGATTCCTTCTTCAAACCAATCTTTCTTTCTTGACACGACAATGTTGGTACGGTTTGGAAGGGCTTTCCCAATACTTTCGTATGTTTTTCTTCCCATAATAACCGGATGCCCTGAAGTAATCTCTTTAAAATGTTTCAAATCTTTGGGAAGATGCCAAAGCAACTGGTTTTCAAAACCAATTTCATTTTTTTCTCCCATTGCCACCACTATTGTTGTCATTCAAATAATTTTTTACAAAATTAGCACATAATTTGTATATTTGGTTAGCACAAAAAATTTAAAAAAATAAACTATGAAAAATAAAGGATGTCTGGGCGCAGGAACCATTGGTATTGCCCTTCTTATTATTGTTGCAATTCTATTCTTCTGGGGAAAAAGCGGATATAACAGTTTTGTCAACAAAGAACAGACAGTAAATGCAAAATGGTCTAATGTAGAGACTGTTTATCAGAAAAGAGCCAACCTTATTCCTAACCTGGAAAGAACTGTAAAATCGTATTCAAAATTTGAGCAGGAAACTTTAACTCAAGTTGTGGAAGCCCGTTCCAAAGCGACTTCTATCAATATTGACCCTACGAATATGACCGAAGCTGATCTGGCTAAATTCCAGGCAGCACAAGGAGAATTATCGGGTGCATTAAGCAGATTGATGGCCGTGGTGGAATCTTATCCTAACCTAAAAGCAGACCAGCAGTATATCAACTTCCAGAGAGAATACACTGCTATTGAAAACAGTATCAGAACTGAAACGGTTTACTATAATGATGCTGCAAAGGATTATAATACTTCCATCAAGACTTTCCCGAATAATATTCTGGCGAATTTCACAAACTTCAAAGAAAAACCTTATTTCAAAGCTGACGCAGGCGCTCAGAAAGCTCCTGAAGTATTCAAATAATAATGGGTAATTTCCTTACAAATCAACAGATCGCTTCCCTTGTGGAAGCGATTCAGTCTGCGGAAGATCATTCTACGGGAGAGATCAGAGTGCATATTGATTCCAATACGGAAAACCGTGATGCCAAGACTGCATTTGAAGTTTTTAAAAAACTGGCTATGGATAAGACAGCCGACAGAAATGCGGTGCTTTTTCATGTCAACTTCGAACAAAAATATCTTACCATCATTGGAGATACCGGAATTCATGAAAAAGTAAAACAGTCGTACTGGGATCATCTTCACGATTATATCACTGCTGAATTTGCCAAAGGAAATTATTATCAGGCGCTGAAAAGTGCTATCCTGGAAACAGGACTTGAACTCAAAAAACATTTTCCTGTGGAAGGAGAAAACCCAAACCAACTTCCAAATGAAATTACGTTCTCTTAAAATAGTATTTTCATTTTTACTGCTCTGCTTTTACACTTTTGTATCAGCACAATACACCATTCCTGAAAAACCTGCGGTGCTGTATCCTGTTTTTGATGAAGCCGGATTGCTTTCCCAGCAGGAAAAAGATGCACTTAATCATAAACTGATCAAGTTTGCAGATTCTACCTCAACAGAAATTGAAGTGGTGATCATCCGCTCTACCAAAGGAGAAGATGTAAATTTTCTGGCCACCATGTTTGGTGAAAAATGGAAAATCGGAAAAAAAGGAGTAGACAACGGAGTGGTTTTCCTTATCGCAACAGAAGACAGAACGATGTCTATCCAACAGGGGCGTGCCGTAGAGCAATACCTTACCGCTTCAGTAGCTGGGCAGATCTTAGATTACATCGTCACCCCAAATTTCAAAAAAGGACTTTGGTATGAAGGGATCAATGGTGGAACCTCAGCGATTATGGAGGCTGTTGAGGGAAAATTCAAACCTGTAGCCACAACAGCTCCTTCCGGCAACGGAAGTGCCTTTAAAGTTCTTATCATTGCTTTTATTATTTTCATCATCATTGCTATCCTTTTTGGAAACAGAGGTGGTGGACGTGGCGGAAATAATGACGACGATGATGATGTGATCATCACCAGAAGAGGACGCAGAAATTATCCTGGCGGTTTCTTCCCATTCCCTGGCAGCTTCGGAGGAGGTGGCTTTGGCGGTGGAAGTTCAGGTGGCGGAGGCGGATTCGGAGGCTTCGGCGGTGGTGGAAGCTTTGGTGGCGGTGGCGCATCCGGAGGTTGGTAAATTAACAAGTCAATTTAAAATTTATATAGAAATCAGATCGTGATGATCTGATTTTTTTATTTAAAAACCTAAAATAATACTGATTCTTTAACTTTTATTAATGTTAATTTGACATTTAGATAGTAAAAAATTAATAAAACCTCTTAAAAACCACCTTTTATTCAATATTTTTTCACTATATTTACTGAAAACAGGATTATGAAGAAGACGCTGGTAGTATTTGCACACCCCTATCTGGAGCACTCCAATTCGAATGTAGAGCTCATCAATTTCTACGTTCGCCACCAGCATTATACCCTGAGAGATCTTTACGAAGAATATCCTGACTTTCATATCGCAGCTTTCCGGGAAAGGAAACGCCTTAAAAACTATGAACGTTTTATCTTCCAGTTTCCCCTGATATGGTTCGGAATGCCTCCTCTTCTCAGATTATGGATTGATGAAGTTTTCGACAGAGACTGGCTGAAAGAGGGCGAACATAATCCACTCGAAGGAAAAGAAGTCTATATTCTGGTAACCACAGGTGGAAAAGAAAGGTCTTTCAGCAAAACCGGCACTTATCAATATACCATAGATGAACTCATCAGCGGGCTTATTGTTTCATTAAAAGTTTTCAAAGCAGATATTAAGCACATCAAAATTGTATACGAAGCCAATAAGCTCTCTAAAAAAGAAATTATTTTACATAAAAAAGAATTTACAGAACTACTCAATCAATAGCATATGGAATCCAGCTTAGCGATGAACACATTAATTTTCCTCGGTGTAGCCATTATCATGGTTCCATTGGCCAGGAAATTAGGGTTGAGTTCTGTTATCGGTTATATTTTAGGAGGAATTATCATAGGTCCTTACGTCCTTAAACTTACAGGAAACAATGTCAATGACATTATGCATGCCAGCGAGTTTGGAGTGATCATGCTTTTATTTTTGGTAGGTCTGGAACTGGAGCCCCGGAAGTTCTGGGAAATGCGAAAGAAAATAATGGGTCTTGGACTTTCTCAGATGGCCCTTACCATTCTTCTGCTTTTCCTGGTATTCACAAGCGTAGGCTGGAGAGTAGACAAAGCGATTGCCATTGCCATGTGTTTTGCCCTATCTTCTACCGCCATTGTTCTGCAGACTTTACAGGAAAAAAACAACCTCAAGACTACCGCGGGAGAAGCTTCATTTTCTACCCTGCTGTTTCAGGATATTTCAGTAATTCCTATTTTGGCGATATTACCTATTCTTGCCAATTATAAGGCCAAACATCATGACAATGAAATTCAGATTCTGATTCAAAAACTCCCGGAATGGCTTCAGGCCGGAACGGTTATTTTCGGGGTAGCATTATTGATTCTACTCGGCAGATATGTATTTGTTCCTTTTCTGCGCTATGTTTCAAAATCAGGAATGTCAGAGCTATTGACTGCTTCTTCATTATTTCTGGTTATTGGGGTTTCGGAGCTGATGGTGGTGATCGGCCTTTCACCTGCTTTAGGTGCTTTCCTGGCAGGAGTAATGCTTGCCAACAGTGAATTCCGTCATGAGCTGGAAGCACAGATTGATCCGTTCAAAGGCCTGCTTTTAGCTGTTTTCTTTGTGAGTGTAGGGTCTACCATTAATTTTAATATTATCCAGCAAGATCCCTTATTTATCTTCAGTACTGTTTTTGCCGTGCTGGCTGTAAAATTTGTGGTTTTATACACCATTGGAAAATTTTTCAGGATAGATACTCCCCAAAGTCTTTTTTATGCCTTTGCCCTTTCTCAGGTCGGAGAATTTGCATTTGTACTGCTGAATTATGCATCAGATCTTTATCTTTTAGGGCCGGAGATGAATGCACAGATGATGGCTGTTACGGCAATTACCATGTGTATCACTCCTATTCTTCTCATCATCAATGATAAATTTATCACTCCGAAATTCATTAAAGAAATTCCCGAGGAAGAACATGATTATAATATTCTCGACAGCGATGTTGCTCAAAAGAAAATTATTATTGTAGGTTTCGGGCATTTTGGAAGTACCGTAGGACGTCTTTTAAAAGCCAATAAAATATCAGCTACCGTTTTGGACCGGGATTCTGATCGTGTGAAGCTTCTCAGAAGCTATGGTTTTAAAGTCTATTACGGTGATGCTACGAGAATTCCCATTTTAAGAGCGGCAGGAATTGAAGATGCTGAAATTCTCGTTTTATGTCTGGATGATCCTGACGATAATAAGTTCATTGCAGAACTTGTCCGTGAACATTATCCTAAAGTCAAAATTTTCGTAAGAGCGAAAAACAGGATTGATGCCTATGATTATCTGAACAATGGAGTCAATCACATTTACCGTGAAACACTGGGAACAGCTGTAGATATGGCTGTAGATGTACTTCATGAAACGGGGATGAGGAAATATGCTGCAAGACGTCTTGGGCAAAGATTTATGGCTATTGATAAAGCATCAATCCGGAAGCTGGCAAAAATGAAGGAAAATGATGAAGACATTACCTTGTTTACCACAAAAGAAATCCTCCAGCGAGAGGAGGATTTATTGGCTTATGATAATCTTAATTTTGATAATAAAAACTGGGAAGGTTCCTCATCCGCAGATGAAGAAGATGAGGAAGAAACCCAGGATTAGTTTATTGGATGTTTACGCTTCCGCCGCTGCTTTCGTCTTTTATCACGCTCTTAAGCTCTCCTTTTTTCGAGATATCCACACTTCCACCGGATGAAGCCCCTGCTTTCACACTTGAGACAGCACTTATGTGAACACTTGCTCCACTGGAAGCATCTGCTTCCACGTCATCAGCAATGACATTTTTAGCGGAAACACTGCTTCCTGAAGAAGCACTTACGTCTACTTTTTTTGCTTTACCGGAAAGATCAAGAGTTGATCCTGATGAAGATTCAATATCTAGGTTTACTGCCCATATTTTCCCATCGAAACTACTGCTGCTGCTTACATTGATATCCATATCATTCGCTTCAAGGTCTCCGGAAATACTTCCTGCACTTGATGCTTCGATATCTGTTTTTTCCTGGGTAAATTTATCTTTTACAATAATTCTTGCTGCTGAATCGGCAAGGAGTTTTTTAAAGTCTTTGGCATAAATCTTCGCTGTCACTTTACTGATATTCATCACTCTGATCCCCGGCTTATAATGAATGTGCAGTTTCCCTCCATCATTATCCACCAGAATTTCATCAATGATACTTTGAGGGGCTGAGATTTCAACTTTCTCAGTCTCAGATTTTATAATTTCTGCTTCAATGGCCTGTGAAACCTGAATTTCATCAAAATCACCATTAAATTCCTTATGCTGTATCGGGCCGCTTTCTTTGCTCACTACTTTCTCTACCCAATTACTTTTGTCTCCTTCCCTTTCTCTGTTTCTGTTCTCATGTTTATCATTACATGAGGCTAAAGCCACTAAGGCTGAAAAAATAAATAAAGTACTTGTTTTCATGCTTATTCCTTTTGTTAATTTTTTTATTGATTTCTTTATTTAAATAACAACTAATTTATAAAAAATATTACATTACATTTGAAAATACTGTAAATACCACAAAGGGCTTAAAGAAATACATCCGCCGAAATATGTTCTATGATACAAGTTTTTAATATCTTTATGCTTTAATAACAACTATATTTATGAAGAATATTTCATCGGTATTATTAATTTCTGCCTTGGCGTTCAATCAATCTTGTACTACAATGAAACAGACCGATATTCAACAGGAGCTACCTGCACCTGACCCCTCTTTAGCTTCCAATCCTTTTATGAAGAAGAGTAAGCTTCAATACGAAGCTCCGGAGTTTGACAAAATCAAAAACGAACACTTCAAACCAGCTTTTAATTATGGTTTAAAGCAACATGAAGCTGAAATTATAAAAATTGCCAACAATCCGGCTGCCCCTACTTTTGAAAATACCATCGTTGCATTGGAAAAAAGTGGTGAAGTACTGAGAAGAGCACAAATTGTATTTTCAAACCTTACAAGTGCGAATACTAACCCTACTTTACAGGCCTTGGATGAAGAATATGCCCCTATTTTTGCGGCACATTCTGATAAACTGTACCTGAATGAAAATCTTTATAAAAGAATACAATCCATCAAAGAAGATGGTCTGGATTCTGAAAGCAAAAGACTTTTACAATATTATAAGCAGAATTTTGAAATTGCAGGAGCTAACCTTTCTGCAGCGGATAAAGAAAAATTAAAGCAGCTCAATCAGGAACTGGCTTCTCTTTCTACACAATATGCCAACAAATTACTGGAAGCAAGAAAGCAAGGTGGAGTTTTCTTCTCAGACGCCAAAGAACTGGATGGACTTTCTGCTGATGAAATTGCAGCGGCAGCAGCTGATGCCAAAACAGCAGGACAACCAGGAAAATATCTTCTGACTTTACAGAATACAACACAGCAGCCTCTTTTACAAAATTTAAAAAACAGGGCTACCAGAGAAAAGCTATTTAAAGCTTCATGGACAAGAGCTGAGAAAGGAGATGCCAACGATACAAGATCAACCATCGAGCAGCTTGCTAAACTAAGATTGAAGAAAGCACAGATTTTAGGCAAGAAAAACTTTGCAGAATGGAAACTTCAGGATCAAATGGCAAAAACCCCTGAAGCAGCTACTAAACTGATGAACCAGATTGCTACTCCGGCAGTAGAAACGGCAAGACGTGAAGCAAAAGATATTCAGGATCTTATTGATCAGCAGAAAGGAGGTTTCAAAGTAGAACCCTGGGACTGGAATTTCTATGCTGAACAGGTAAGAAAAGCTAAGTTTGACCTTGATGAAAGTGAAATTAAACCTTATTTTGAAATTACAACCGTTCTTGAAAAAGGAGTTTTCTTTGCTGCTGAAAAATTCTACGGACTGACTTTCAAAAAGAGAACAGATCTTCCGGTTTATCATCCGGACGTAGTAACGTATGAAGTTTTCGATCATGATGGAAAATCTATTGCCATTTACTATCTGGATTTCTATACAAGGGATTCTAAAAACGGTGGTGCATGGATGAGTAATTTTGTTGAGCAGTCTTATTTGCTGGGAACAAAACCTGTAATCGTGAACTGCTACAATTATCAGAAACCTGCTCCGGGAAAACCTTCCTTAATCAGCTATGACGATGTTTCAACCATCTTCCATGAATTTGGTCACTCTATTCACGGAATGTTTGCCAGCCAGAAATATCCTTCACTTTCAGGAACAAATGTACCGAGAGACTTCGTGGAATTCCCATCCCAGATTAATGAGCACTGGGCTTTAGATCCGGTTGTTCTGAAGAATTATGCTGTACATTATGAAACAAAACAGCCTATTCCGCAGGCTTTGGTAGATAAAATCAAAAAGGCAGCTACATTCAATCAGGGTTATATGACTACAGAATTGGTTTCGGCTGCTGAACTTGATATGGATTGGCATACGGTAAGCAATGAAAATCAGTTCATTCCTGTTTTAGACTTTGAAAAGCAGTCTCTAACCAGCCATGGATTTAATCTGGCCACAGTTCCGCCAAGATATCACACACCTTATTTTGCACACATCTGGGGAGGTGGATATTCTGCAGGATACTATGCGTATTTGTGGTCTGAAACATTGGATAACGATGCTTGGGAATGGATCAGTAAGAACGGTGGTTTAACCAGAGAAAACGGTGACCGTTTCAGAAAATATATTCTTTCCGTAGGAAATTCTGTAGATCTGAATCAGGCATTCAGAGATTTCACAGGACACGATCCGGATATCAAACCTTTATTGAGAAACAGAGGGTTTATTAAATAAATCAATGGAAGCATTCTTTAATCAGAGTGCTTCTTTTTTATACCTATCTGTGATAAATAAAATTTTCTATGTTTCGGCTAAAGCCGGTGGACTTTTGTTTATTTATTTTGAACGGGCTTTAGCCCGTTTCTATTGAATATATAACAATTCAACATATTAATTCCATTATAAAATTCAAATAGGCAGAACTCCTTTCTAATGAGATTCATTATTTTTGCATTCAAAATTTAAAATACAATATATGAACTGTCCATGCTGTTCAGGAAAATCATACGAAGAATGCTGCAAGCCTTATCATACCGGAGAAAAACATGCTCCTATGGCTGAAGCTCTGATGCGCTCAAGATTTTCTGCTTTTGCCATTCCGAATGGTGAATACCTGATGGAGACTACCCTTCCGGGAAAAAGAAAATACCACAATAAGAAAGATCTTCAGGAATGGGGAGAAATCAACCAATGGACAAAACTGGAAATCATCCGTACTCCGGCTTTAAACCATGTAGAATTTAAGGCTTATTATACCGATCAGGACGGGCATCCGCAAGTTCATCATGAGTTTTCTGTTTTTCAGAAGATGCACGAACGCTGGTATTATGTTTCCGGGGAGTTTTTGGATGAGGAAACGGATTGAGAAAATATAATGTAGTGATGTTTTGCGTATAGAACCACCCCGTTAAAAATTCTTTGAATTTTCGCCACCCCTCCACAGGGGAATGCCAAGCAATCAATACCTGTTATAACCTTATCAATAAAAATGAGCCACAGGATTATCTGTGGCTCATTTTCTTATCTGAAACATGTCCGAAAAATTCGGGCATTTATATTTTTAGTGAGCTTCGTTTCCGTCAATTCCGTGAGCGTGACCATGCGCCAACTCTTCTTCTGTTGCAGGGCGAGTGCTTAAAACTTCCACGTCGAAATCCAATACTTTTCCAGCCATCGGGTGGTTAAGGTCTGCTACTACAACTTCCGGAGTAATTTCTACTACAAAAGCCTGGAAGTTATTCCCCTGATTATCTGATAAAGGTAAAATAGCTCCTACAGGCGGAAGTCCTGATTCTTTAAACATTTCCACTGGTAATTGTGCAATAGCATCCGGCTGTCTTTCACCGTAAGCTTCTTCAGGCTGAATTACGAAAGCCGCTTTATCTCCAGCTTTTAAACCTAAGATATTTTGTTCAAATTTTGGAATCATCATTCCCACACCATACAAAAATGTAAGTGGATTTTCTGTTGTTGTTTCTTCTACAAGAATCTTACTTCCATCTGGTTCGATCGTATGAAGTATATACTTTACAGCTACAACGTGATTGTTTTCGATTGTCATATTTTTTCTTTTTTTCGTGATTTTCTTTCACGATTAATCATACAAATATACTCTTTTTGAAATGATTCAATGAGCCTGGAGGCTGGAGGTTGGAAGAAGGAAGCTATGAAAGGCATAAAGAAATGGAGATTTTCTTTTTACAGCCTTTATTTTTTTCTACTTTCGTCTCTCTTTTTTTGTCTTAGCATAAAGAGATACAGGCTCTCGACTTTTGTTCTTGCCCAGGGAGTTTTTCGCAGAAACTTCAGAGAAGAGCTTATGCTTGGGTTATCTGTAAAACATTTTATATTGATCTGTTCGCCCAGCCTTTCAAAACCTTGATAGTATTCTACCAGTTCTTCAAGGATAGCATCCAGTCTTTTTCCGTGTAAAGGATCTTTGGACTGTTCCATCTTTTTTTTGCAAAATTAATTGATTATAAGTTTATATGAAAATCTACACCTCTTCTTCCCTTTTTGTTTCTTATTTTTGAAGAAGCCATTCCTTACCAATAAAAATTATCCGTTACAAAACATGAGCAAAAACAACGAAGCGAACAGGAAGAAAAATAAAAAGAAAATCGATCAGAAAAAACGTAAAATCCAAAATGCAGAAGCTGAAAGAAAAGCAAGGTTAAAACAAATCCGGGAAGATTTCAAAGCAAGAGAAGCTGACAATAAGCTATAATTATCTTGATCCGAAGTAAGGAAAACCTTAATTTTTTAAATGAAGTATTCTCTATCTTTACATTGTAATAACTTCAAAATAATTCTCTGCGAAACAACTTGAAAATTACGCTGCATATACTCTTTTTAATTCTCA
Source organism: Chryseobacterium sp. 2VB (assembly GCF_005503635.1). NCBI lineage: Bacteria > Pseudomonadati > Bacteroidota > Flavobacteriia > Flavobacteriales > Weeksellaceae > Chryseobacterium > Chryseobacterium sp. 2VB. The sequence continues at coordinate 4,370 of NZ_SCNC01000017.1, read as the reverse complement.
AATTTACATTATGAAAATCCTCCACACTGCCGACTGGCATTTGGGTAAGCGTCTCGACCGTTTTTCAAGACTGGAAGAACAGGTTTTGGTTATGAATGAAATTGTTCAGATTGCTGACGAACAAAACGTTGATATGGTTTTAATTGCCGGTGATCTTTTCGATAATTTCAATCCAGGTGTAGAGGCTGCTGAACTTTTTTATAAAACATTAAAACGTTTATCATTGAATGGTAAGCGCCCTGTGATTGCTATTTCCGGTAATCATGATTCTCCCAGCTTAATCAATGCTCCCGATCCTTTGGCAAGGGAGTGTGGGATTATTTTAATAGGCCATCCTAAAGCAGAGATCGCACCTTTTGGTACAGAATATTTTAACATTACCCTCTCAAAAGAAGGTTTTATAGAACTGAAAATTGATGGGATCAACTTTCCTGTAAGAATTCTTCACACACCTTTTGCAAATGAAATCCGGTTAAAGGAATACTTTGGAGAAAATAAAGAGGAAGAAATCAACAAAGTGCTTTCCCAGACATGGAAAAACCTTGCAGATCAGTTCTGTGATGATAACGGAGTCAATCTTCTGACAGCTCATTTATACATGAATAAAAGAGGTGCAGAAGTGTTGGAAGAACCAGAAGGAGAAAAGCCGATTAAGATAGGAAACGCAGACTTGATTTTTTCGGACAGTATTCCCGAGCAGATTCAATATACGGCATTGGGCCACCTCCATGGTTTTCAGAATATCGGAACGAAGGAAAAACCTGTGATTTATTCATCCTCTCCTCTGTGCTACAGTTTCAGCGAAGCCGGACAAAAGAAGTATGTTTCCATTATTGATGCAGAGCCGGGAAAAACAGTTTCCTACGAGAAGAAACTCTTGAAAAGCGGCAGAGCTTTAGTCCGAAAAACATTTACCGCCATTGATGATGCTGTTCAGTGGCTGGGTGAAAATCCCAATACATTTATTGAACTTACACTGGAAAGTGAGACTTTTTTAACGGCAGATGAAAGAAGATTAATTTATCAGTCTCACAACGGAATTGTTCACCTTATCCCCAAAGTAAAAAATCTGGAATTGGCAGAAGATCAAAACCATGAAATCAATTTAAGTCAGGATATTGATATTTTATTCAAAGATTATTTTAAATCTAAAAACGGCGGACAGGAAGCCAATGAAGAACTGATGAATTTGTTTAACGAAATTTTAAATGCATAAGCTATGATCCCTGTTCAATTAACTATCGAAGGACTTTACTCGTACCGGGAACGCCAGACCATTGATTTCAGAAATCTCACTGAGGCGGGGTTGTTTGGGATTTTCGGGGCTGTGGGTTCCGGAAAATCATCAGTTCTTGAGGCCATTTCGTTTGCTTTATACGGTGAAACGGAACGTCTGAATATGCGCGATAAAAGGGCTTATAATATGATGAATTTAAAATCAAACAGTTCTTATATTGAATTTGATTTTATCAATTATGAGAATAAACTTTTCCGTGCTTCCCGTGATTTTAAGCGAAATTCAAAAAAGTTCGAAGAGGTAAAACCTAATGCGGTTACATTTTATGAAAACATCAACGGCAAATGGATTCCTCTGGATCACTCAAATGCAGAATCTATTATTGGATTAAGCTATTCCAACTTCAAAAGAACCATCATTATTCCGCAGGGACAGTTCAAAGAATTCCTTGAATTGGGTGCTGCCGAAAGAACGAACATGATGAAGGAAATTTTTAATCTTCAGAAATTTGATCTTCAGAACAATGTTTCTGCACTCAATATAAAAAACAGATCTGAACTGGATCAGCTGGAAGGGCAATTAAAAGGGTTTGAAGAAATAAATGAGGAGAAAATCAAGATTCAGAAAGAGGAACTTGTAGAGGAACAGAAAAAACTCTCGGAATCCAATGAAAAACTGGAAAAGGCTTCCCAGGCATATCAGCAGCTTAAAAACCTTAAAAGTGACTTTGACAGTTTACAGCAAAACAAAGAAAAGTTCAGTAAACTCTCTGAAGAAAAGCCTCAGATGGATGCTCTGGAAATACAGGCAGAATTATACGACAGGATTTTCAGAATTTTCAACCCTTTGATTATTGAGAAAAATAAACTCTCGAAAGAGATTTCTGCAAAACGAAACGAAAAGGAACAACAAATCAAAGACTGGCAGGAAACTGAAAAGGTTTTTAATACTGTAAAAGAGCAGCTCATGGTCCTTGAACCACAGTTTAAAGCCTTAGAGCAATCCAGGATTCAGGAAAATGATCTGAACCTTATCATTCAGATCCTGAAATTTTCTGAAGAAATCAAGATCCTGAACGAAAGAACCCGGAAAGGTTCTGAAAAAGTAAAAGAAGTAGATCTTAATAAAGAGAAAATTCAAAAGACCATTGATGAACTTTCCGCACAGATTAAAACCTTAAAAGAACAAAAACTGGATTCTGCCCTGCTTTCTGAAGTGGGTAACTGGTTTATTCAACAAAAGAATTTAAAAAAATCGCTTCAGGAACAAGCTGAAAAGATCGGGAAACATCAAAAGCAGATCGGAGAAATTACAGAAGAATTAAAGCCTTTTGCTTATACCAAAAATTATAAAGAAGATTTCAGAATCAGAAAAGAAACCTTAGAGACTCAAAAAAAGGAACTTTCCCATAAACTGGATCATCTCAAAATACAAAAAGAACTTTCCCGTTTTGCCAGTGAACTTCATGACGGAGAAAACTGCCCGCTCTGTGGTTCTAAAGAACATCCGCATATTGTAGAATTTCATGATGTAAATACTGAACTACAGGAAATTCAGGAGAAAATAGCATCGCTTGAACAGGAAGGAACAGGACTTCAAAAGCAGGAGGCTGAAATTGACAAGATTCTGGACCGTAAAAAGATCTTTGAGGAACAGCTTCTTTCGGAACAAAAAATACTTCTGCAGATTCAGAAGGATATTGAAAATCATCTGCTGAATTTCACCTGGAAACAATTTGCTTCCAACCAGGAAGAGGAATTTGAGAAAAAACGTTCAGACTCGTTTGCGCTGGAGAAAAAGATCGAAGAAACGGAAAGGAATATCGCTTTAGCAAGGGAAAATTTTGACAGAGAATCCCAAACACTGGAAAAATATAAGAGTGCTCTGGAAGCTTTCCGTCTGGAAGAAGTTTCGAAGCAGGAGCAAATTAATATCAGCCGTTCCGGTCTTAAAATTCTCGAATGGGATCTGTATGCTCAAAAGGAAATAAAAGAAATTGAAGAATCATATCAGAAGCTTGCTTATTCTAATAAAGAGATTGAAGAAAATTACCTGAAAACTGTAGAGCAGGAAAAAATTCTTTCTCCGAAACTGGCAGAGCAAAAGGCTATTGCAAGCCAATCTGAAAAGCAGATTACAGAGCTGGAGAAGGAAATTTCATGGAATGAGGAAGCAATTATCAAAGCATTGGCAGAGCAGAATTTCACAGAATTCAAAGAAGTTGAGAATATTTTACTTCAGGAAATTAATGTTGAGCTGGTGAGGACTAAAGTTCAGCTTTTCAAAGTTGAATTTGAAGCTTTAAAGAAATTCATCGGAGAACTTGAATTAAAGCTGAAGGGACTTTCATTCGATAATGAACAGTTTTCTCTGACTGAAAAGCAATTTAATGAAGCGCAAACCGAACAAAAACAGATCAATGATTCTGTAGTCACAAAAACCGCTGAAATAGATCGATTAGAAAAAGAATTTATAAAAAAAGAAAGTCTTTTAAAAGAACATGTAAAGCTTCAGAAACGTTCAGAAAATCTGAAGATCATGATGAATTTGTTCAAAGGAGCAGGCTTTGTACAATATGTTTCATCTATTTATCTGAGACAGCTTTGCGATCATGCCAATGTACGTTTTCACAGGATGACCAGAAATCAGCTGAGCCTCCAGCTGAATGAGAATAATGATTTCGAAATCATTGATTACCTCAACGAAGGAAAAAGCAGAAGTGTAAAAACGCTTTCCGGAGGGCAGGCATTTCAGGTATCTTTAAGTCTGGCTCTGGCTCTGGCAGAAAGTGTTCAGGCCAATGCGCAGGCCGATAAAAACTTCTTCTTTATTGATGAAGGTTTCGGAACTCAGGATACGGAATCTGTGAATATCGTTTTTGAAACGCTCACCAACCTGATGAAAGAAAACAGGATTGTAGGAATTATTTCGCACGTTGAAGAGCTGAAAGAGAAAATCCCAACGGCGCTCAACATCATTAAAGATGAAGAAAGAGGAAGTCTGATTGAGATTGTTTAATATGTAAAGTATCAATAGATCCGCTACAAAAATGACTTAAATTTATGGTGTAAAGTTGAAAATCTTTATCCATGAATAAACAACAACAGCAAATAAAAGCTCGTAAAGATTGGCT